>CAZUYO010000333.1:0-3320 GCA_964624725.1 uncultured Thermodesulfobacteriota bacterium | reverse complement strand
CGCCCCCACGATCCACCACCGCGCGATCATCCCATCCCCCTTCACCGGAACTCCTCCCCCACATCGGACCAGACCCAATGGTACTTGAGGTAGCGCTCCGCCGCATCCTCGGGGTGGCACACGGCGCAGGCGCTCCGGCCGGCCTCGGCCGGGTCCCGGAGCCGCAGGAACCGGGTCACCACGTTGGGGCCGAGGGTCCCGAACCCCGGCTTGATGAACGCGCCGAAGGGGCTCCACACGTGGGGGTCGTGGCAGCTCACGCACTGGAGGTTCCCGGTGGGTCCCGGCCTCCCCTCGCGGTCGTAGAGCGGGATCACCGGCGGCTGGCCGGTCTTCAGGGCCCAGGTGTCCGCGAGCGCCATGGGCCGCTGGAGGTAGATGGTGCCCCGGGACGTCAGGAGCGGCTCGGCGTCCTTCATGTGGTACTGGAGAAGGAGCACCTCTCCCTCGATGGGGCCCCCCTGCCGGTGGCACGACCGGCACAGCCGGTTCGGCGGGTACGCGCCGGGTGCGGGCTCCAGGGCCCACAGGGCCCGGTCCACCCCCCGGTGGGCCCGGTGACAGGGACCGCAGGGTCCCAAGGGGTCGGGGGGCTCCGTGGGGATGTCGTGGGGAGTGCCCCGCACGGCGGCCTCGGCCGGGTGGCACCGGGCGCAGAGCGTCCCGTCGGAGGCCGGAACCCGGAGGAACGCGGGGATCCGCTCCCCGGCCGGGTCCCACCGGCCGTGGAGGTCGTGGCAGGTGGCGCAGGCGAGCGTCCGGCCGGCCCGGCCGCCCAGGGGATCGTAGAGCGGGAGATCCCCCGGGTCCATCCCCTCGGGCAGCACCGCGTTCACCGGGTGGGACCCCGGCCCGGCGTGGGGCAGGGGGCCGTCGGCCGGTGGGCCGTGGCACCCGGAGCACTTCCGGTCGTTCCAGGTGCCCGGGGCGCCTTCCCGCAGCTTCCACAGGGGCGGCTCCCCCTCGCGGGAGTGCTGGGGATGGCAGACGTCGCAGGCCGCCCCCTCCCCGCCGGCGCGGGGGTCGTGGGCGCTCCCCAGGAGCGGGGCCTTGTCGCCGTGACACACCAGGCACAGCCGCGGGGGATCCCGGGGTTCCAGCCGGAACGCCCCGGGGCGGTGGACGTCGTGGCAGGTGGGGCAGGCCATGAACCCGAAGGGGTTCCGGCCGCCCTCCCGGTCGAACAGGGGAAGCCGGTCGCCCAGGCCCTTCCAGGCCGGGGGGCCTTCGGCGGTGTGGGCCGTAAGGCTCCGGATCTCGTCCCCGTGGCACGCCCGGCACCGGGCCTCCGCGGGGCCTTCCGCAGGCCGGCCGTGGGCCGGGTGACACGTGCCGCAGCCCTCGGCCCCGCCGTGGGGCCTCTTCGCCGCCTCCTCCTTGTCGGGGTGACAGGCGAGGCAGGTGCCCTCCCCCTGCCGCACCGGTGCCCCCGGGCGGTGGGGATCGTGGCAGGTGGGGCAGGCCACGGCGCCCCGCGGGGCCCCGCCCCCCCCGGGACCGAACACCGGCAAGCCCGGCCGGGCCTCCGCAATCCCCCCCGGATGGAGCTGTCCCCCGTCGTGGCACCCCGCGCACCGGGCCGCCGCGGGTTCCGGGGCGTGGACGCGGTGGCAGGCGCTGCACCCCTCGGCCCCGCCGTGGCCCCCGCCGCCGCGCTCGTCCTCGTGACAGTCGGAGCACGCGGTCTTCGCCACCGCGCCGCCGTGGGCCCGGTGGCAGGTGGTGCACCCGAGCACCCGACCGCCGGCCAAGGGGACGGCCACCGGGTGGGCGCCGGCGTTCGCCGGCACGAAGGGGTTCTGGTCGGTGTGGCAGTAGAGGCACCGCACCCCTGGCATGCCGCCCAACAGGGGCTCCACCGCCGCCCCGTGGGCCCGGTGGCAGGTGGCGCAGCCCATCCGGCCGGCACCGTGGGTGGGAAGGCCGCGCCGTTCCAGCACCGCCGGGTCGGCCCCGGCGGGAACGGGATCCCGGTGGGGGCCCGGCAGATCGGCATGGCACCCGGCGCACAGGAGGTTCCCCTCCAGCGGGGCCCGCAGGAGCCCGGCCGGGGTCCCGCCGGGCCGGACCGGGTCGTGGGCGGCGTGGCACTCCGCGCAGTAGGGGGTGGCGGCCGGGTGGTGCCCCGGGCCCCGGCTTCCCTCGTGGCAGGCCAGGCAGGGGCGGCCCTCGGCCAAAAACGGCGCCTCGGAGTGGGGCCGGTGGCAGGCGCCGCACCCGGCCTCCCGGTGGGCGTCCAGGGGTTCGGTGGGACGGTGGCACACCCGGCACAGGGCGTCGCTTCCGTCCCCGTACGCGGCCACCAAAAGCGACCGGCCCGCGCCCCCGTGGACCCGGTGGCAGGTGGCGCACACGATCCGGCCCCCCTCGGTCCGGCCCCCGAGGCGGGCCACCCGCGCGGCAAGCGCCTCGGTCAGGGCCATCCCCTGGTGTCGATCGGCCCGGCCGGGGTGGCACGAAGCGCAGGGCTCGTCGCCCCGGGGCAGCACCCGGAGCCACCGCCGGCCGGCCTCCCCCTCGGCGTGGGGGGAATGGCAGGTGCCGCACTCGATCCGGCCCCGGTAGAGCTTGAAGGGATCCGGCAGTTCCCGGCCGGCCGGCACCCCCGCCGGGTGCTGCGCGCCCCGCCCCAGGACCCGGCGGCTGTCCACCACCGAGCCGTTGTGGCACGAACGGCACACCCGCGCCTGGGCCGCTTCGTCGCCCAGGAGCACGTCGCGGTCGGTCCGGAGGAGGTCGAACGCCGCCCGGTCCCGGGAGGGATGGCAGGCCACGCAGGGCCAGTCGTCCACCGCGGCGGCCAGGGCCACGGCCGGCCAGAGCCACAGGAGGGCGAGGAGCCGGATCATCCGGAGGCCGGGGCCTCCCGCTTGAAGATGAAGAACGCGCCCCGCACCTCGCCCTGGGGCGTGGTGTAGGGGATGGTGGTGACGAGCTCCCACCCCTCCTCCCCGGCCCGTTTCACCTTGGCCAGGTCCAGGGCCTCCTTGGGCAGCCCGCCGAAGGGCTCCGGGTTGGGGACGAAGATCTGGCCGTACTCCCATCTTCGGCTCAAAGAATCACCTCCGGTTGGTCAGGCTGGAAAGCGGGAAGGCCGAGAGGCTGAAAATCCCTGTGCACCCGACCCCCTCCGAGAGGACCGCGGGGGGCCCGGCGGAGGCACGCCGCCCGCCCGGCGGGAAAGAGCCGGGGTCGAGGGGGCTGCCGAACCGCCCCTTCTCACGGCCGCCCCGGTGCGGCGAACAACCGCCAGATCCTCCCCGAGGAGGCGTCGAGAACCCACAGGCCGTCGCGCCACCGAAGCCGCAGGGGGTCGCCGA
>CAZUYO010000332.1:0-3369 GCA_964624725.1 uncultured Thermodesulfobacteriota bacterium | reverse complement strand
GCCCGTTCCCAGGGGCCGTCCAGGGACCGGCGGATCCATTCCGTGGCGCAGAAGGTGCAGGACACCCGGATCTCCCCCTCTTCCTCCAGGAGGTTTTGGGCCTCGCCGGGGCCCAGCGCGGCCAGGGTGGCGTCGAGCCGCTCGGGGCTGCACCGGCACCGGAACGCCGGCGTGCCCAGGACGCGCACCTCGTAGGGGATGCCCTCCAACGCCCGTTCCAGCACCGCGTCGAGCCCCCCGTCCCGCAGGAGATCCGTGACCCCGCCCAGCCGGCCGAAGTTCGCCACCAGGCGGTCCAGGTCCTCGTCGGCCGCGTCGGGCAACGCCTCCACCAGGATGCCGCCGGCCGCCCCCACCCGGTAGTCGGGCGCCACGAACACCCCCAGGGCCACGGCCGAGGGGATCTGCTCGCTCGTGAGCAGGTAGTAGGCCAGGTCCTCGGCGATCTCCCCGGTCTGGATCGGCGCCGTGGACACGTAGGGCTCCTTGAGCCCCAGGTCCCGCACCACCACGAGGTCCCCCTTCCCCACCCCGCCCCCGACGTCCAGCTTTCCGTCCCGGGAGGGGAGATCGGCCTGCGGGTTCTGGACGTACCCTCGCACCGAAAGATCCGGCCGGCCCTCGGCCACCACGGCGCCCAGGGGCCCGTCGCCCCGCCACTGGAGCAGCACCGAGGCGTCGCCCTTGAGCAGGCTCCCCAAGAGCGCGGCGCCCGTGAGCGCCCGGCCCAGGGCCGCCGTGGCCGTGGGGGACAGCCGGTGGCGGCGGCGCGCCTCGTCCACGAGCGCCGTGGTCTCGGCCGCCCGCACGAGAAACCCGCCCCTCTCGGGGAACACGGAAACCAGCCGGTCTGCCATCAGGAGCCCTCCTTGTGCCGGGGCAGCGTGACCCGGAACGTGGTGAGATCCCTCTCGGGGTCCACCTCCACGTCCACCGTGCCGCCCATGGACCTTACCAGGCGGTACACGATCCCGAGGCCCCGACCCTTCACGTCGGCCGACCGGAGAGCCTCGAGCTGGTCCGGGTCCAGCCGGCCGGGGTTCGAGATCTCCACGTGGACCCGGTCGCCGGTTCCGAAGGTGCGAACGGTGAGGGTGCCGCCCGTGGCCGGCATGGCCTTGGTGGCGTTGTTCAGGAGGTTGTCGAGCACCCGCTCGAGCGCAAGGCGCCGCACGTGCACCCACAGCTCGGGCTCGAGGCTGCCGGCGTCGGTCTCCACCCCCACCCGGCGCTGTTCCCGGATCGCCTCGGTGTTCACCGCCACCCGGTCGCGCACCACCTGGGAGAGGTCCAGCGCCTCCGGCCGGCTCACGGGGTACAGGCTCAGGGCCATCTCCTGGAGCCGGGTGCCCTCGCGGATCACCACGTCGAGGTACCGGAGCATCTCGCCCTTGCGGTCGTCCCCCGCCTCCAGCATCCGCCGGACCCGGCGGGCGAACCCGGCCACGGCGATGGCCGGGTTCTTGAAATCGTGGAGGATGTCGTCGAGCCGCTCGATCTCCAGCACCTGGGTGAGCTGTTTCCCGAAGAAGGTGAGGATCTCGATCTCCTCGTCGGTGAAAAACCGGCGGCGGTCCACGGCGTCGAACACCAGGATGTAGCGGACCCGGTCGGCCAGCCGCAGGGGCACGTACAGGATCGAGTGGATCCCGTGGGTCCGGCAGAACTGCCGGAGGTCCGCCGTGACGAGGAAGCTCTTTTGGGGGTCCTTGATGAGGAGGTACGAGGGGTGCACCCGCTCGGCCTGGAAATCGCCCGTGGGGAGCCCCTGGCGCACCACCGCGTTCAGGTACGGGTGCTCCGCGAGCCGGAAGGTCTTCCCGATGGTGTGGTACCCGCCCTCCACCGGCCACCCGGCCTCGAGGACCGCCTCCGTCTCGTCCTCGTTCACCGCGAACAGGCTGCAGCTCTGGATCCGGATGATGTCCTGGAGCTCCTCCACGGCGGGCTGAAAGAGATCCTTGAGCTTGATGCCCCGGTCCTGGGAGAGCTTGGCGAAGATCCGCTCGACGATCCACTCCTTCTTCTCGTTCATGCGCCGCAGGTCGAGGATCTGCTTGCGGGCCACCACGTAGCTCACCCGCTGGGCCATGAGCTGGGCCACCTCGATCTCGGTGGCCGTGAACCCCCGGTTCGCCTCGGCGTAGTAGATCTGGATCGCCCCCTGCACGTCGGGGGCCCGGGGGTCGAACCGCGGGATCGAAAGGGGCACCGCCAAGAGCGAGCGCAGGCCGTGCTTCAGGACCGATTTGTTCTTGTAGGCCGGGTCGCTTTCGATGTCGGGAACCGTGTGGGCCTTCTGGCTCGCCACCACCCGGCCGGCCACCGACTCCTCGAAGGGGATCGCCACCTCCCGCTCGGCCTCGGCCATGTGGAACGAACCGAACGAGACCATTTGGTTGAGCCGGGGGTCGTAGAGCCGGATCGAGGCCGCCCGGGCCCCCAGGAACTCCACGATCACCCGGGCCGCGTCGTAGAGGATCTTCCGCCACGACTGGTTGGGGTCGATCGCCATCAGCCGGTTGAAGGTGGTGAACACGCACTCCAGGGCCCAGGGCAGGTCCGGGTGGTCGAGGCGGCGGAGGATCTCGGGGAGGGTGCAGGTGCGGTCGGACATGGCTCGGGCCCCGGCGTGTCGGGTTCGTGGGTTGTATACGGGAAGAGGGGCAATCGGTCAAGGAGACCCGGGTTTCTCCGGTCCTGCCCGGAAAATCCGCGCTGGGGTTGGAGGCGCGGCCGCCCGTTGCGTACACTGGGGTCCCTGCGCCACACGCGAGAGAAAGGAGCTCCTCCCATGGACCGAATCGCCGATTTCCTGTTCGAGGCCGGCATGCTCAAGCGCACCCCGCGCACGGGGTGGCAGTTTCTGGGTTCCGGCACCGAGAGCGTGGCGGAGCACGCGTTCCGCACCACCGTCATCGCCTACACCCTGGCGCGCCTTTCCCCCGGCGTGGACGCCGACCGGGTCGTGCGGATGGCCCTGCTGCACGACCTCGCCGAGGCCCGCACCGGCGACCTCAACTACATGAACCAGAAATACGTCCGGGCCGACGAGGACCGGGCCACCGAAGACCTGACCCGGGGGCTTCCCTTCGGAAACGAGGTGGCCGAGCTCCTCCGGGAGTTCCGGGCCCAGAGCACCCCGGAGGCGGTCCTCGCGAAAGACGCCGACCACCTGGAGATGCTCCTCCAACTCAAGGAACACCTGGACGTCGGAAACCGAAACGCCGAGGAGTGGATCCCCTTCAGCCTCAAGCGCCTCAAGACCGACGTGGCCCGGGACCTGGCCCAACGGATCCTGGCCCGCGACTCCTCCGCCTGGTGGTTCGACAAGGACTCCGACTGGTGGGTCACGGGGGGGAAGACGTA
>CAZUYO010000331.1:0-3373 GCA_964624725.1 uncultured Thermodesulfobacteriota bacterium | reverse complement strand
GGTGCGCGACCCCGCGGTGTTCGAGATTCTGGACCGGGCGGGGGACCTGGAGTGAGGCCCCCCGGGGGCGTCCGAGGCGCGACGCAACAGGGCCCTTCCGGCCGTCCCGCCGGAAGGGCCCTGTTGGATTTCCCCGCCGGGTTTCCGCGTCGCGTCAGTCCGCGCCCACGGCCGCCTCGATCTCGGCTTCGTACTGCTCGTTCGTGAAGTGCCGCACCGTGATCGCGCCGGTGGGGCACACCGCGTTGCACAGGCCGTCGCCCTTGCACAGCACCGGGTTGACCGAGGCCCGGCCCTTGGGGCCCAGCTCGATCGCGCCGTAGGCGCACACCTCCACGCACTGGCCGCAGGAGATGCAGCGCTTCTCCTCCACGTCGCACACGGCGCCGGAGGCCACCACCGTGTCGTGGGTGAGCAGGGCCACGGCCCGGCCGGCCGCGCCCTGGGCCTGGCTGACCACCTCGGGCAGATGTTTCGGGAACTGGGCCGCGCCGCACAGGTACACCCCGTCGGTGGCGAACTCCACCGGCCGGAGTTTCACGTGGGCCTCCTTGAAGAACCCGTCCGGCCCCAGGGCCACCTGGAACATCTGCGCCAGGCGGGGGGCGTCGTCCTGGGGCACCGCCGCCGCGGCGAGCGACACGATGTCGGCGTCGATCGCCAGTTCGGTGCCGAGGATGGGGTCCGGCACCCGCACCCTAAGCCGCCCGCCGTCCCCCTCGGTCACCTCGGGCCGGGTTTCGGGGGTGTACCGGATGAAGGTGACCCCGCGTTTCGAGGCCTCCCGGTAGGCGTCCTCGCGCATGCCGTAGGTGCGCATGTCGCGGAAGAGCACGTACACGTCGGCGTCGGGGTTCGTCTCCTTGAGGGCCAGGGCGTTCTTGACGGCATGGCTGCAGCACACCCGGGCGCAGTAGTTGGCGCTGCGCTCGGTCGGCGTGCAGCAGCCCTGGGCCTCGTCCTGCCCCGGCGCGTCGGGGATCCGGCACCCCACGCACTGGATCATCACCACGGACTCGGCCCCCGCCACCCGCTCGTCGCCGCGGGCGATCGCCTCCTCCAGTTCCAGGTGGGTGACCACCCGGTCGCTTTCCCCGTACAGGTATTCGCTCGGGCGGTATTCGGCCGCCCCGGTCGCGATGATGGTGACCCCGTGCCGCAGGTCCTCGGTGCGCCCCCGGCTTTCGACCCGGGTCACGAAGTTGCCCACGTAGCCCCAGGCGTCGGTGATGGTGGCCCCGGTGTACACGTGGATGAGGGGGTGGCGGTGGACCTTCGCCACCAGGTCCTGCAGGAAGGCCTGGACGTCGAGCCCCTCCAGGGTGCGCCGCAGCCGCCGGGCCGTGCCCCCGAGCTCGGGCTCGCGCTCCACCAGGTACACCAGATGCCCCTGCTCGGCGATGTGGAGCGCCGCGGTCATGCCGGCCACGCCGCCCCCGACCACCAGCGCCGCCTTCGTGACCGAGAGGTCGAACTCCTGGAGGGGTTCCAGCCGGGCGGCCCGGGCCACGGCGATGCGCACGAGGTCCAGGGCCTTGCGGGTGGCCTCCTCCTTCTCCTTGGAGTGCACCCAGGAGCAGTGCTCCCGGATGTTGGCCATCTCGAGGTAGTACTGGTTCAGCCCCGCCTCCCTGAGCGTGTCCCGGAACAGGGGCTCCAGGGTCCGGGGGGAACAGGCCGCCACCACCACCCGGTTCAGGCGCTGTTCCTGGATCACGTGGGTGATGTCCTTGGCCGAGTTGGTGGCGCACGAGAAGAGCTGATCGTCGGCGAACACCACGTGGGGGAGCTTCTTCACCTCCTCCACCACCGAGGGCACGTCCACCACGCGGCCGATGT
Source organism: uncultured Thermodesulfobacteriota bacterium (assembly GCA_964624725.1). Lineage (GTDB taxonomy): Bacteria > Desulfobacterota > Deferrisomatia > Deferrisomatales > Deferrisomataceae > Deferrisoma. The sequence goes on along the minus strand of CAZUYO010000331.1, from coordinate 1,534 downwards.
TGGCCCCGCAGTGGCACACGAACACCCCGATCCGGAGCTCCTCCCCCGAGGCGTCCCTCTCCAGGGGATATTTGCGCTCCGAGGCCAGCTTGCCCCGCCGCCGGTTGAGCATCCGGCCGCACTGGGACCCGGCGGCGCTCGCCCCGTACACCGACTCGGGGATGTCCGTGGGGCCCTGGAAGGCGCCGCTCACGAACACGCCCGGACGGGTCGTCTCCACCGGGTTGTCCGGCGACACCTTGACGAACCCGTGGTGGGTGAGCTCCACCCCGAAGGCCTCGGCCAGCCGCTCGGCGTCGGCCGGCGGGGTGAGCCCCACCGAGAGCACCACCAGGTCGAACTCCTCCTCCTTGACCCCCTCGTCCGGGGTGGAGTAGCGCACCGTCACCCGCCCGGTCTCGGGGTCCTCCCGCGTGATCGAGGCGTAGCTCCGGATGAACCGCACCCCGGGCAGGGCCTCGGCGCGCTGGTAGTACGGCTCGAAGTCCTTGCCGTAGGCCCGGATGTCGTTGTGGAACACGGTGCACTCGGCGTCGGCCTCGTGCTCCTTGGTCAGGAGAACCTGCTTCTGGGTGTAGGTGCAGCACACGGCCGAGCAGTAGCTCTTGGCGCCCTCGCGCACCTGGCGCGAGCCCACGCACTGGAGCCAGGCGATGCGTTTCGGGGGTTTCCCGTCCGACGGCCGCCGGATGTGGCCCTGGAAGGGGCCCGTGGAGCTCGTGATCCGCTCGTAGTCGAGGCTCGTCACGACGTTGGCGAACTCGCCGTAGTGGTACTCCTGGAGCCGCCTGGGATCGAAGGCCTCGAACCCGGGCGCCAGGATCACGGCCCCCACCCGGACCTCCACCGTCTCCTCGGTCTGCTTGAAATCGACGGCCTTGGCCTGGCACACGGCCTCACAGATGCCGCATTTCCGCTCCTTCAGGTACAGACACGAGTCATCGATGTAGGTGATGAGCGGGATGGCCTGGGAGAAGTAGATGTGGATCGCCTTGCTGAGCGAAAGCCCCTGGTTGTACGGGTCCGGGCACTGCACGGGGCAGTACTCCATGCACACGGCGCACCCCGTGCACTTCTCCTCGTTGACGTACCGGGGCTTCTTCCGCAGGCGCACCCGGAAGTCCCCGGGGCCGCCCCGCACGCTCTCGACCTCGGTGTACGTCAGAACCTCGATGTTGGGCTGCCGGCCGACCTCGACCAGTTTGGGTGCGAGAATTCAGGTGGAGCACTCGTTGGTCGGGAAGGTCTTGTCCAGTTGGGCCATGTGGCCGCCCAGCGACGGCGCCGAGTCCACCAGATAGACCTTGAACCCGGCGTCGTTCAGGTCGAGGGCGGCCTGGACGCCGCTGATGCCGCCGCCCACCACCATGACGTCGCCGAACTCGGCGTCGCCGATCTTTCGGAAAAGTCCCTGCGCCTTGAGCCGTTCCAAAAGTTCCTTCGCCATGGCTACTCCCGTCGGGCTAGAAGGCTGGAAAGCCAGAATGCTAGGAAGTTCCCGTAGGCCGCGGGGCGCGGCCTGTTTGCAAGAACA
>CAZUYO010000330.1:0-3375 GCA_964624725.1 uncultured Thermodesulfobacteriota bacterium | reverse complement strand
CGAGGGCTACAGCCTGATGGTAGGGGGCGAAACCGAGGCCGTGGAGCGGGTCCGACCGGCCCTGGAAACCCTGGCCCCGGCCCCGGACCGGGGGTGGGGCCGCGTGGGCCCGCCCGGGGCGGGGCACTTCGTGAAGATGGTCCACAACGGCATCGAGTACGGCATGATGCAGGCCTACGCCGAGGGGTTCGAACTCCTGCACCGCAAAGAGGAGTTCGGGCTCGACCTGGCGCAGATCGCCGAGATCTGGCGGGAGGGCAGCGTGGTGCGCTCGTGGCTCCTGGACCTCACGGCCCGGGCCCTGGCCGAACACCCGGGGCTCGAGGGGATCGGGGCCCGGGTGGCCGACTCCGGGGAGGGCCGGTGGACCGTCAAGGAGGCCGTGGACCTCGGCTGCCCCGTGCCGGTGATCTCCCTGGCGCTCCAGGCCCGGTTCCGGTCCCAGGACCGCTCCCCCTTCGGCGACCGGCTGCTGGCGGCCCTGCGCAACCAGTTCGGCGGCCACGCCGTGGAACGGGAGGACTGAGCCGTGAACGGCGCCACGGCCCGGGTGTTGCGCGAACGGGTGTGCGCCCAGGAGGCGCCCGGCCCCTGCGGGGTCGTGATCTTCGGGGCCTCGGGCGACCTGAGCCACCGCAAGCTCCTGCCGTCGCTCTTCCGACTGTTCGAGCGGGGGCTGCTGCCCGAGGAGTTCGGGGTGGTGGGGTGCCTGTCGTACGGCGACAGCCCCGACACGGACGAGGCCTTCCGGGAGGCGGTGCTCCGGACCCTGGCCGGGGCCGAGCCGGGCTCCCCCGAACCGGCCCGGCGGGCGTTCGCGGCCCGCTGCGCCTATCAACCGGGGGACGTCCACGATCCAGGGCTCTACCGGGCCCTCGCCGCCCGCCTGGCCGAGCCGGACCGGGATCGGGCCGCCCGGGGGTGCTGGCTCTTCTACCTGGCCGTGCCGCCCCAGCTACACGGCCCCGTGGTGTCGGGCCTGGCCGGGGCCGGCCTCGTGGACGAACCCGGCGACGGCACTCGGTGGCGCCGGGTCGTGGTGGAAAAGCCCTTCGGCCACGACCTCGCGAGCGCCCGGCGCCTCACGGCGGACCTGGCCGCCCACCTGGCCGAACGGCAGATCTACCGGATCGACCACTACCTGGGCAAGGACACCGTCCAGAACATCCTCATGCTCCGGTTCGCCAACCGGCTGTTCGAACCCGTGTGGAACCGGGAGCACGTGGACCACGTGCAGATCACCGCGGCCGAGGCCGTGGGCGTGGAGCACCGGGCCGGGTACTACGACGGGGCCGGGTGCCTTCGCGACATGTTCCAGAACCACATGCTCCAGATGCTCGCCTTGGTGGCCATGGAACCGCCGGCCCGGTTCGAGGCCGACCGGTACCGGGACGAGAAGGTGAAGCTCCTCCGGTCGGTCCGGCCGTTTCCGGCCGACCCGGCCCAGCTGGACCGTTGGGTCGTGCGGGGCCAGTACGGGTCCGGCACGGCCGGGGGTGAGCCGGTGCCGGGCTACCGGCAGGAGCCCGGGGTCGCCCCGGATTCGCGCACCGAAACCTACGTGGCCCTGAAGCTCCTCGTGGACAACTGGCGCTGGGCCGGGGTGCCCTTCTACCTGCGCTCCGGCAAGCGCCTGGCCCGCCGGGTGAGCGAGATCGCCGTGACCTTTCGGCCCGTGCCCCACTCCCTGTTCGGGGCGCTGGGGGTGGACCGCCTGGAACCCAACGTGCTCGTGCTCAACGTGCAGCCCGACGAGGGCATCACCCTGACCATCGAGGCCAAGCGGCCCGGTCCGAAGCTGTGCATGGGGTCCGTGGCCCTCACCCTGGACTACCGCTCGCTGTTCGGCGGGAGCCCGCCCGAGGCCTACGAGCGGCTGCTCCTCGACGCCATGGTGGGCGACCAGACGCTGTTCGTTCGCACCGACGGCGTGGAGGCGGCCTGGGAACTCCTGACCGGGGTCCTGGACGGCTGGGCCGCCGCCGACCGCGCCGGGGCCGCCTGCGGGCTGCACCCCTACCCCGCGGGTTCCTGGGGCCCCGAGGCCGCCGACGCCCTCCTGGCCCGCGACGGCCGGGCCTGGAGGACCCCGTGAGTCTCCGCGTGCTCGCCGCGGACGTGGGCGGCACCAAGACGAACCTGGGCCTGTTCGTCTGGGAGAGGGGCCGTCTCCGGGCCCTGCGGGAGCACACCGTACCCACGGCGGCCCACCCGGGTCCGGGTCCCCTCCTGCGCGCGTTCCTGGGCCCCGACGAACCCCCGCCCCAGGCCGTGGGCCTGGGCGTGGCCGGCCCGGTCGTGTCGGGCCGGGCCGCCCCGCCGAACCTGCCCTGGACCGTGGACGGGGGGCGGCTCGCCCGGGATCTGGGGCTCGACCGGGTCGTCCTGGTCAACGACCTGGTGGCCACGGCCCTGGGGGTGGATCTGGTGGCCCCGGACCGGATCGCCACCCTCCAGGCCGGGGAGCCCGACCCCGGGGGAAACCGCGCCGTGATCGCGGCCGGCACCGGACTGGGCCAGGCCCTGCTCGTGCGGTGCGGCACGGGCTGGCACCCGGTGGCCTCAGAGGGCGGCCACGCCGGGTTCGCCCCGGCCGACGAGACCGAGGTCGACCTCCTGCGCTACCTCGCGGCCCGGCACGGGGCGGTGAGCGCCGAACGGGTGGTGTCGGGACCGGGCCTTGCGGCCGTATACCGGTTCGTGGTGGACACGGGCCGGGCGGCCGAAGCGCCCCGGGTGGCCGCGGCCATGGCCGGGGCCGACCCGGCCGCCGTGGTGGGACGGGAGGGCCTGGCCGGCACCGACCCGGCCTGCCGGGAGGCCCTGGACCTCTGGGTGCGGGCCTACGGAAGCGAGGCCGGGAACCTGGCCCTTCGCACCCTGGCCACCGGAGGTCTCTACGTGGCCGGGGGCATCGCCCCCAAGGTGCTGCCCCGCCTGCGGGAGGGGGGGTTCCTCGCGGCGTTCCGGGCCAAGGGCCGGATGGCCCCGTTCCTGGAGCGGGTGCCGGTCCGGGTGGTGCTCGATCCCAAGGCGGCCCTGTACGGGGCGGCCCGGCGGGCCCTGGAGGAGGCCGGATGCCCGATCGGGTGAGGCGGTTTCCCGACCTCGAAACGCTGGCCGAGGCCGCGGCCGCCCACGTGGCCCGGGCCGCCCGCGAAAGCGCGGCCGCCCGGGGCCGGTTCCTGTGGGTACTCTCAGGCGGCCGCACCCCCCTTCCGCTCTACCGCCGGCTCGCCCGGCGGCCGGACCTCCCCTGGGACCGGACCCACGTGTTCTGGGGCGACGAGCGGTGGGTCCCGCCCGGGTCCCACGAGAGCAACGTGGGCCGGGCCCGGCGGGCCCTCCTGGACCGCGTGCCCGTGCCGGACGCCC
>CAZUYO010000329.1:0-3380 GCA_964624725.1 uncultured Thermodesulfobacteriota bacterium | reverse complement strand
TCGTCGGGCTTGATCTCGCGGTAGATCCGCATGGCCACCTCGGCGCCGGCCCCTCGCACGTCGTCCCGGAACTGGCTTTGCAGATCGGGTTTGACCCGTTTTTGCACCGAGCGCTCGCACTCCTCCACGAAGAGCTGCAAGAGGCCGGCCGAGGTCCAAATGGCCGTGGCCGCCTCGTTGGAGCACGCGAGCCAATCGCGGATGTCCTCAACCGAGAAGGCGCCGAGGGCGGCCTCCATGCCCGCAGTCGGACCGTTTCGCGTTTCCATGTCGCGTTTCCCCCTCCCCTCAGTTGCCGGGGAGCGCGGTGAGAGCCCCGTACCCCGCCGAGGTTTTCGCCCCGATGCCCCACTCCTCGAGGGCCTGCCGGAGCCACCCGGCCGCTTCCTCGACCAGCGCACGGTCGGTCCCGTACAGCACGAACCCGAACCGCGTGCCCTTGCGTACCGCGAGAAACGAGCTCGGCACGGGGGAAAGCCAGTCCGAAGGGGCCACGCCCCCCTCCGTGGCGTAGTAGTCGCTGTAGTGGGGGTTCACGATTTCGAGGCACAGGATCGGCTCGTCCCCCACGAGCGTCTTCTCCGGGTAGGCGTCGAGGAACCGCACCCGGCCGGCCGCCCCCGCCGACCCGAACACGGCCCGCGCCGGGGCCGTGGCCTCCCGGAATGCGGCCCAGGTGTCCGGAAGGCCCGGGGCCTTCTCCCGGAGTTCGGCATAGGCCTTCTCGGCCCTCTCCCGCGCCCCATCGTTCTCGGGATCCGGCTCCATCGCCAGGGCTTCATACCGGTGGAACGGGGAGTTCTCTTCCCCCTCCGCCCGGGGTACCCCCCATCCGTCGGCCCAGGTGGCGAGCCGCCAACCCCGGCACAGGCCCTTCACGGAACTGCCCGGCAGGTACGGGAACCCCAACACCCGGTGGAGCGCGCAGCCGTTCTCCAGCGCGTGCTCGATGCCGAGCCCCACGGCGAGCCGCCACTGCACCTCGCCCGTGAACGCCAGGGCGGCCCCCGACGGCCCGTGCGCCTCGGACAGGGCCCGCACCAGGCGGGCCCGGCGGCGCAAGAGGGCCTCGTGGTCTTCTCGCTGTGCCCGGAAGGCCTCGGCGGCGTCTTTGAGAAGGCCGTCCCACACCTCGGACTTCCGGTCGTTACCCCGGCCATCCCGCCATTCCCACGCGGCGGGAAACCCCAGGTACCGCGTGAACCGAAGCCCGAAGTTCCGGCAGGGGGTCAGGGCGTCCGGATCGACGCCGTGGTCCCCTTCCCCCAGCGCCCGGCGCACGTCCCGGGGCAGGGGAAGCCGAAACGAGAGCGGCTCCCGCTCTTGTCGGCGCTGGTGGCGGCCCTGGCGCTCCCGGCTGTGGCGGCCGGCGCCGTGGCGTCGCCCGCCGTGACCGCGGGGTCTCCCGTGCTGATTATCCCTCGGCGCCATGGTTTCCCTTCTCCTTCCCGAGGCCCGCGGCGAACAGCCGCAGGTAGTTCAGGAACCCCACCGCATCGGCCGTAGCTCGGAGGTAGGTGGCGCTGTCGGATTCCATGAGGTCCACGAGCACGTTGTCCCGGCCGCTGCCGTGGAACGGCCCCCGGTGGGGCCGCTCCTCCGCCCGAAGCCACGCCTCGATGTGCTCAAACAGCCACCCGTGGGGCTTGTCGCCCTTGATCCTCCCGTTCTGATCCAACCCGGCCTTCTGTACCAAGAACGCGAGCGCCTGGCCGAGCCCGTTCGTCCCGATGAGGGCGGGCATCTTTTTCACGAGCCCGACGTACTCGTCGAATCCGCCCCGCCCCTTGACCTCGTTGACTTTCTCCCAGGCGAACCCGGCGCGGATCTGCTCGAGCCGCTTCATGGTTACCCCTCCCCACCGGCCGAGCGGACCCACACGAGGCCCCGGCCCACGGTCTCGTCGCCCCCGAGTTGCAGCACGCCCCCTTGGTCGAGCACCCGGGTGTGGAGCCAGTCCAGAACGTCCTTGCCCGTGCGAAGCGCCTCGCTCTGGGTGCGGGGTTTCCCGGCCATCGCCAGGGCGTAGAGCACGGTCTCGGAGGGCAGGTGCTCCTCGGCCCAGAGGGCCCCCTTTGCCACCGTGCCGGTTTCGGTGTCGATCCGGATGCGGTTGATCACCTCGGTGGAGAACCGCACGAAGCCGGCGAACTCGCCGTCGGACACCACCGCGAGCCGCCTTGCCAGCGCGTCCGCGCCGAAGCCCTCGTCGGGGAGGGCCCGGGCGAGCACCTCCACCCACCCGGCCAGAGCTTCGTCTTCGATGGGGGAGAACACCATGTCCTCGAGGAGCACCGCCCCGTTGTGCGCCAGCCCGCTCCCCTTCGGGATCCGCGCCTCGAACCGGCCCACAGCCGGCACCGGGGGAAGCCCCTCCACCCCGGCCAGACCGGCGTCCCGCCGGAACCGCGCGAGCACATTCGGGCAGGTCACCCAGGCGAACGCCTCGGCGAAGGCCCGCACCGGGAACAGGAGGATCCGGGCGTCGGTGACGGCCAGGCACCCGGCGTGCTTGTCGGCCTGGTCCGTTTCGGGGCCGAACACGGCCACCACGTTGGACGGATCGCGCCGGCTCGCCCAGTCGCGAAGTGCGCCCTTGATGCCCGAAGCCTGCACCATGGGGTACTCGGTGTGGGCCTCCCGCTGGATCGGCAGGTCCACCCACGCCACGCTCGTTCCGGAGCCCGCGTGCAGGGGCGTTTCGGTGTAGAAGTAGAGGAGGCTGGTCGCGTCGAACATGGTTGGCCCTCCGTTTGGTTGGACGATCGGTTCCGGTGTCTAGGATTCGTTCCCCAGGGAGCCCACCGCGGTGAGCCCGAACCCCGCCTGGCGATAGAGCGGGGGGCATTCGTCCCAGGGTTCCATGGTGTTCTTGGACAGGTGCAGCCAATCGAGCAGCTCGCGGGCCCGCTCGGCGCCCAGCGGCGCCCCCGCGTCGAACCAGTACACGCTCCCCGGGGGCACCGCCCAGAGGAGCGGCCGGGGCGCGCCGGCCGCGAGGTCCCAACCCACGATCGGCCGCGGCTTGCCCACGGCGGCCGCGATAAGGCGGGCCTCCCCTCCCCCCGGGAGGGGCAGCACGTAGCCGCCGGCCGATTCCCGGACCGGATCGGGAAGCCACCCCTGCCGGTACACGGCCGGCGAGAGCAGCACCAGACGAAACCGGCCCGACCGCGAGAGCGGCTCGACCAGGTCGTCCGCGGGCGGCAGGCCGTGCCATCCCTCGCCGCGGTCCACCCGGCGGAACGCCGCGCACCGTCCCTCGCCGCCCAGCCGCATCATGCCCGACGCGGGCAGCTCCTCTTCGGCGCCGCCGTCGACCCGCAGGCAAAACCCCACGCCGGGCCGCAGCCGCAGGAACTCGGCCGTGTAGAGGTGGG
>CAZUYO010000328.1:0-3388 GCA_964624725.1 uncultured Thermodesulfobacteriota bacterium | reverse complement strand
AAGGGACACAAGGGACCCAAGGGGCGGGGGGCACGGCCTCCGGGGCTACCAGAGCAGGGTGCCGATGCGGCCCAGGCGGGGTAGGTGGCGTTCGTGGTCCCAGGACCAGTAGATGATGAACGCCTTCCCGCGGATCCGGGCGTCCTCCACGAACCCCCAGAAGCGGCTGTCGTAGCTGCGGTCGCGGTTATCGCCCATGACAAAGTAGCTTCCGGGGGGCACCTTCACCGGCCCGAAGTTGTCCCGGCGCTCGAACCCCTCCGGGAGCGTCAGGGAATCCACGTGCACCCCCCAGGGATCCTCGATGGGCTTCCCGTTGATGAAGATCTTCTTGTCCCGGATCTCCACCGTGTCGCCGGGCTCCCCGATGATCCGCTTGATGAAATCCTTGGTGTCGTCCACCGGGTAGGCGAACACCACGATGTCCCCCCGTTTGGGGGGCCGGATCCGGAGGATCCGCTTGTCGGTGTACGGGATCCGGAGGCCGTAGAGGAACTTGTTCACCAGGAGGTGGTCCCCGATCTGCAGGGTCGGAAGCATGGAGCCCGAAGGGATCTTGAAGGCCTGGACCACGGCGCCCCGGATCGCGACGGCCAGCAGGATCGCCACGACCAGGGCCTCGCCGTACTCCACGAGCTTCCCCGTCCGGGGCAACACCCCCGCGGCCACCCCCACCCCGGCCGCGCCCGAGACGAGGAAGAACCCGACGAGAAGCCAGCTTAGCTTCTGGTAGGTGGGAACCGGCAGAAACGCGTTCAGCGCCGCGCAGACCGTGCCCAGGACCACCAGCGCCGCCCCTCCCCAGAGGTACGCCCGCTGTTTTCGTTCGGTCCACCCGGCCGCGCTCATTCGTCACCCACCTTGAGGATCGCCAGGAACGCCTCCTGGGGAATCTCCACCCGTCCCACCTGCTTCATGCGCTTCTTTCCTTCCTTTTGCTTTTCCAAAAGCTTTCGCTTCCGGGTGATGTCGCCGCCATAGCACTTGGCCGTGACGTTTTTCCGCAGGGCCTTCACGTTGGTCCGGGCGATCACCCGGGAGCCGATGGCCGCCTGGATGCCGACCTCGAAGAGCTGCCGGGGGATCAGCTCCTTCATCTTCCGGGTGAGCTCGCTGCCCCGGTGGTAGGCCTTGTCCCGGTGCACGATCACGCTCAGCGCGTCCACCGGCTCGCCGTTCACGAGGATGTCGAGCTTCACCAGATCGGACGGCCGGTACTCCAGGAACTCGTAGTCCAGCGACGCGTATCCCCGGGACACGGTTTTCAGCCGGTCGTAAAAATCGAGCACGATCTCCCCCAGCGGGAGCTCGAACTCGAGCTGCACCCGGCTGCGGCCGTGGTAGAGGAGATTGCGCTGGATGCCCCGGCGGTCGATGCACAGCTTCATCACATCGCCCACGTACTCGTCGGGCACGTGGATCGTGGCCACCACGAACGGCTCCTCGATGCGCGCGAGCAGGTTCGCCGGCGGCAGGCTGGCCGGGTTTTCGACCTCCACGACCGTGCCGTCGGTTTTGACCGCCCGGAACCGGACCGTGGGGGCCGTGGTGATGAGATCGAGCCCGAACTCCCGCTCCAGCCGCTCCTGCACGATCTCCATGTGCAGGAGCCCCAAAAACCCGCACCGGAACCCAAAGCCCAGGGCCTGGCTCACCTCCGGTTCGAACCGGAAGCTCGCGTCGTTCAGCCTGAGCTTCTCCAGGGCGTCCCGCAGGGCGTCGTAGTCGGCCGGGTCCTGGGGGTAGAGGCCGCTGAACACCATGGGCCGGACCTCCTGGAACCCCGGCAGGGCCTCGGCGGCCGGCCGTTCCGCGGCCGTGATCGTGTCGCCGATCTTGACCTCGCGGACCTCCTTCACCCCGGCGATCACGAACCCCACCTCCCCGGTCCCCAGCTCCGGCACCTCCTGGGGCCGGGGCAGGAACACCCCCACCCGCTGCACCTCGAACTCCCGGCCCGTGGCCATGAACCGGATCCTCCCGCCGCGCCGCACGGACCCGTCCACCACCCGCACCACGGCCACGACCCCCTGGTAGGCGTCGTACCAGGAATCGAAGATGAGGGCCCGCAAGGGCGCCTCGGGATCGCCCTTCGGCGGAGGGATCCGGCGCACGATGGCCTCCAACACCTCCTCGGTGCCGATCCCCTGCTTGGCGCTGGCGAGCACCGCGTCGCTCGCGTCGAGGCCGATGACCTCCTCGATCTCGGCCTTCACCTCGTCGGGCCGGGCCCGGTCGAGATCGATCTTGTTCAGAACCGGGACGATCTCGAGGTCGTTTTCCACCGCCAGGTAGACGTTGGCGAGCGTCTGGGCCTCCACGCCCTGGCTCGCGTCCACCACCAGGATGGCGCCCTCGCACGCCGCGAGGCTCCGGGACACCTCGTAGGAGAAGTCCACGTGTCCCGGCGTATCGATCAGGTTCAGCACGTAGTCCTGGCCGTCGGCGGCCCGGTAGGTGAGGCGCACGGTCTGGGCCTTTACGGTGATACCCCGCTCCCGCTCGATCTCCAGGGTGTCGAGCATCTGGTCGCGGGCCTCCCGCTCGGTCACGGCCCCGGTCCGCTCCATCAGGCGGTCCGCGAGCGTGCTCTTGCCGTGATCCACGTGCGCGATGATGCTGAAATTGCGGATGCGGTCCTGCGGCGTCATGCGCCCATGTTCTCCTTCGCGAGGATGGCCGCCCCCACCACCCCGGCATCGTCTCCCAACAGGGAGGGGGCCCACCGGAACCGCTCCAGCGGGCGGGAAAAGGCCCGCCGCCCGAGTTCCCGCCGGGCGTGGGGCTCCATGAGGTCCCAGGCCCCGGCGAGCCCGCCCCCGATCACCATCCGGTCGAGGTTGAGCAGGTTCACGAGTCCGGCCGCCGCGACGCCCACGGCCGCCCCGGCCCGGGCGAACACCTTCCGCGCCCTCGGGTCCCCGGCCCGGGCGGCCACGGCGACGGCCGCGGCCCCTCCCTCCGTTGGCACGCCGGCCGCGCGGGCGGCCGCCACCACCGCCGTGGCCGAGGCGTACACCTCCAGGCAGCCCCGGGCCCCGCACCGGCAGCGCGGCCCGCCGGGGCGAAGCGGCATGTGCCCCACCTCACCCGCCGTGCCGTCCGGGCCCCGGTACAGGGTGCCGTCCAAGATGAGGCCGCCGCCCACCCCGGTGCCCAGGGTCACCACGAGAAGCGCCCGCGCGCCCCGGCCCGCCCCCTTGCGCCATTCGCCCACGGCGATCGCGTTCACATCGTTTTCCACGCGCACGGGCCGCCCCAACACCCGCCCCAGGTCCGGGCCGAGCTCCCGTTCGTTGAGCGCCGGGAGGTTGGGCGCCACGGCCACCCGCCCGCGGTCCGGGTCGACGAGGCCGGGCACCCCGATCCCCACCCCCACCCGCAGCGC
>CAZUYO010000327.1:0-3394 GCA_964624725.1 uncultured Thermodesulfobacteriota bacterium | reverse complement strand
GAGGCTCCCTTCTTCGGTTTTTTGACCCCGGTCAATGGCGCGCACGAAGGAAGGGGCTATTCTTTGGGCCGTCCGAACCCTAGCGCCAAGGAGTGTACCCGTGAAGCGACCCATCATCCGTATCGACGAGGAAAAGTGCACCGGCTGTGGTGAGTGCGTTCCCAACTGCGCCGAGGGCGCCCTGGAGATCCGCAACGGCAAGGCCGTGCTCGTGAAGGAGGCCCTGTGCGACGGGTTGGCCGCCTGCCTCGGCCACTGCCCCGAGGGGGCCCTGATCGTGGAGGAGCGCGAGGCCGAACCCTTCGACGAGGAACTCGTGGAAAAGCGCCTCCGGGAACTGGGACGGGAACCCCTCCACGCCCACCCGTCCCCCGGGGGCGGGTGCCCCTCGGCCCAGGTGATGGACCTCCGGCCCGCCGCCGGCCGTGAGCCGTCCTCCTCCGCCGGCGAGGCGCCCTCCCGCCTCGCGCAGTGGCCCGTGCAGTTGGCCCTCCTTCCACCCACGGCGCCGTTTTTCCGGGACGCCGATCTCGTCATGGCGGCCGACTGCGTGCCCTTCGCGTTCGCCGGCTTCCACGACCGATTCCTCTCCGGCCGGGCCCTGGCGGTGGCCTGCCCCAAGCTGGACGACGCCAACGCCCATTTCCAGAAGCTCATCCAGATCTTCGAGCAGGGCGCCCCCCGGTCGGTCACGGTGGTGCGCATGGAGGTGCCCTGCTGCGGGGGGCTCACCGGCATGGTCACCCAGGCCCTCCGGGAGGCGGGTTCCACGATTCCGGCCCGGGAGGCGGTGATCGGCCGGGACGGCACGGTCCTTTCCGAGCGACCGCTGTAACCCCGCGGGGCGCCCGGAGGCCCGGCCGGGCACCCCGCCGGATCCTTCCAACCCTGCCCGGGCAAGGAGGAGTCGCATCATGGGAAAGACGAGGAAACGGTTTTCGTGTCTGGCCGCCGGGCTCCTGGCGGCCATCCTCTGGGCCGGCACGGCGCTGGCGGCCGAGAGCAAATGCATGGAGTGTCACCGCAAGGTGACCCCGAACATCGTCAAGGACTTTTTGTCGGGTGAGATGGGCAAGAACGGCGTGGACTGCTCCAACTGCCACGGTTCGGAGCACATGAGCGCCGACGACGTGGCCAAGGTGAAGCTGCCCACCGAAAAGACCTGCGCCGAGTGCCACCAGGACAAGCACGACGAGTACATGGCCGGCAAACACGCCCTCGGCTGGATCGCCATGTCGGCCATGCCGAAGACCGGGTTCCAGCCCCACGCGTACATCCAGGGGCTCAAGGGCTGCGGGGGCTGCCACAAGGTGGGGGTGCGCGATGAGACGGTGCGGGCCGAATCCCGGTACGGGAGCCCCTGCGACTCGTGCCACACCCGGCACAAGTTCTCCAAGGCCGAGGCCCAGCGGCCCGAGGCGTGCCGCACCTGCCACATGGGCTTCGACCATCCCCAGTGGGAGATGTGGTCGGCCTCCAAGCACGGCGTGATCTACCTCACCGAGGGCGACACCGGCCGCGCGCCCAAGTGCCAGACCTGCCACATGGAGGACGGGAACCATAACGTCATGACGGCCTGGGGGTTCCTGGGGCTTCGCCTGCCCGAGGACGACGAGGAGTGGATGGGCTACCGGGCCACGATCCTCAAGGGGCTTCAGGTGCTGGATCCCGACGGCAAGCCCACGGGCCGGCTCGACGTGGTGAAGGCGGGCAAGGTGGCCCGGCTGTCGAGTGAGGAATGGCAGGCCGAGCGCGACCGGATGCTCAAGGTCTGCACGAAGTGTCACAGCCCGTCCTACGCCAAGACCCAGCTGCACAACGCCGACCAGATGATCAAGGAGGCCGACAAACTCATGGCCGAGGCCATCGAGATCGTGGCCGACCTCTACAAGCGGGGCATCCTCAAGCCGGAACCGGGCAAGCCCGCCTACCCGGATCTTCTGACCTTCTACGACGCGATGACCCCCATCGAGCAGACGCTCTACGTCATGTTCCTGGAGCACCGGATGCGGGCCTTCCAGGGCGCGTTCCACATGAACCCGGACTATGTCACCTGGTACGGCCTGGCCGAGATGAAGAAGGATCTCGTGGAGATCAAGAACGAGGCCAAGAACATGATCCGCGAGGCGGCGCGGCACCAGTAGCGGAATCGCCGTCACCGACGAAACGGGGAGGCCCCGAGGGGCCTCCCCGTTTTGTTTGGGCCTGCCGGATTTTCGAACGACGGGCAAGGACACCGCGGGAACAACACCGTTCTCACCCCATGGGGTATCCCGCCGAGCGCCACGCGTCCACGCCTCCCCTGAGGACCTTTACGTTCGAAAAGCCGAGGTCTCGGTAGTACGCCGCCCGCCGGGCGGCCGTTCCCTCGGCGGGTCAGGCGCAGTAGAAGACGATCTCCCGGGCCTTATCGAGGGCGGGTGCCCGTTCCCGAAACTCTTTCAGGGTCAGGGCCCCCTCGAGACGCAATGCGGCGCACCTCTCCTCGTCCTCGTAGGCGCACACCAAGAGCGCCCCGCACCCCTTCGCCCGTGCCCGGGCCTCCTCCGCCGAGATCCGTTCCACGTCCATCGCGTTCTCTCCCTGTGTCAGGCCGCCGGCTCATCCGGGCGCCCCCGGCCCGGGCCATCCCAGGCGGCGGTAGTCACGTAACGTTCCCTCGACCCCCGTGATGCCGGAGGCGGCCGGGGAGCATAGCCAAACCAGGAGAGCCGCCACCTCCCCGGGAGGCCGGAGCCTCCCCTCTCCCGCCGCCCGAAGGAACTCGCGGTGGAGTTCGGTCCCGAGGACCTCGGAACCGAGGGCCCGCACCTCGGCCTGCATGGGGGTGTCCATCATGCCGGGATCCACGGCGTTCGCCCGGATGCCCAGGGGGGCGAGTTCCACCGCGAGGCTCCGGGTCATCTGGATCACTGCGGCTTTGGTCACGGCGTAGGCGCAGAACCGGGGAAACGGCATCCGACCCAGCCCGGACGAGAGGTTCACGATGGCGCCGTCGCGGCGCCGCTCCATGGAGGGTAAGACCGCCCGGACCGCGTGATATGCGCCGTGCAGGTTCACCGCAACCGTTCGGTGCCAGGCCTCCGGCGTGGCGTCTTCCCGGAACCGTGCCGGGCCGATCACGGCGGCGTTGTTGACCAGGGCCGCGGGAGGCCCCAGCCGGGCCTCGACGTCCTCGAAGGCCCACTGGGTCTGCTCCCACTCGGACACATCGCAAGCCAGCACGAGGTGCGGTGTGCCGATCGCCCCGAGGTCCGAGGCCAGGCGCTCGAGGTCGGGCCCCGGCAGGGACAGGGCGGCCACCCGGGCACCCGCCCGCGCCAGGGCCAGCGCCGTGGCGCGGCCCAACCCTCGGCCCGCCCCCGTGACCACGGCCACCCGCCCCCCGCGGGGG
>CAZUYO010000326.1:0-3405 GCA_964624725.1 uncultured Thermodesulfobacteriota bacterium | reverse complement strand
CGGCCCTGGCCTGGGCCGGGGGGGCGCTGGTGGGACCCGGGGGGCTCCGGGGCCCGGGCCGGTGGCTCCTCCTCGGAGCCGACGCCTTCGTGATCCTGGCGGGGCTCTCGGGGGCCGGGGCCCTCCCGTTCCGGAACCTCCTCGACCGGGACCTGCCCGGGGTGTCGGCGTTCCTGGCCCGGGCCGCGGGGGGCCTGCGCCGACTCCCCCGGCCGGCCGGGGCGTTTCCCCTGGGCCTCCTGATGGGATTCCTGCCCTGCGGGTTCCTCTACGCCGTGCTCCTCAACGCGGCCGGGACCGGCGGGCCCGCGCGGGGGGCCGCCGTCATGGCCGGGTTCGGCCTCGGCACGGCCCCGGCCCTGTTCGCCTTCGGGGCCACGGCGGCCTGGATCGGGCGCCGGGGCCGGGCCGCGGCCCTGCGGCTCGCCGGTGTGGCCGTGGCCGCGATGGGAGCCTACAACCTCTGGCGCCACCTCGACCGGTTCTTTTTCTGAGGCCGGCCCGGCGCGATGCCCAGGTACACCACGTGCCGCCGCGCTCCGGTGACCGGCCGGTGGACCCGCACCGAAAACCCTTCTCGCCGCAAGGTCTTTTCGAACCCCGGGTCGTGGTCCTCGCCCCACACGGCAAACCGGCCTCCCGGCCCCAGGGCCCGGCGGACCGCGGCCACGGCCCGGGTGCCGTAGAGGGGGTCGTCGCGGCGCCGGGCGCTGAGGTGGGGCCCCTGGTAGAGGTCGTACACCACGGCGTCGAACCCCCCGGCCGGCGCCCTCGCCACCACCCGGGCCACGTCGGCCACCTCGACCCGGACCCTGGGATCCTCCACCGCCCGGCCGGTCAGGCCGGCCAGGGGACCCCGGCACCACCCCACCACGGCCGGGTTGATCTCGGCCACCACCACCCGGGCCGAGGCCGGAAGCAGATCCAGGACGCTCCGCAGCGTGTAGCCCATCCCCAGCCCCCCCACCAGGACCCGGGGGGCCGGCGCGTCCGCGAGGCCCTCGCAGCCCAGCTCCCCCAGAACCACCTCGGACCGGTGGGCCGCGCTCGACATGAGCACCCGGCCGGCCACCGTGATGAGGTAGTCCCGGCCCCCCCGGCACCGGAGCTCCAGGGGGCCCTCGGGGGTGTCCACCCGGTCCAGGGTCTCCCAGGGCAGGGCCACCGGATCACCCCGCCGGGGCCGGCGCCGCGGCCCGTCCCCCCCGCCGCCACCGCCGCGCCCGGTCCGGCCGGGGGCGCGGGCGGCCCCCCTCGGGCCGGGGCGCCGGGGCGCCGTAGTCGAACCCGGCCAGGGTGCGGCGCTCCAGGGCCGCCCCCAGGGCCCGCTCGATCGCCCGCACCATGCCGGCGTCGTCCGGGGTGGTCAGGGTGAAGGCGTCGCCGGTGCGGCTCGCCCGGCCGGTGCGGCCGATGCGGTGGGTGTAGGCGTCCACCGTGTCGGGCATGTCGTAGTTGATCACGTGGGACACCCCGGCCACGTCGATGCCCCGGGCCGCGATGTCGGTGGCCACGAGGATCCGGTATTTGCCGGACCGAAACCCCTCCATGGCGGCCCGCCGCCGGGCCTGGGAGAGGTTCCCCTGGAGCGAGGCCGCCCGGTGGCCGGCCCGGGCGAGCTGCTCCGCGAGCCGCTTGGCCCGGTGCTTCGTGCGGGTGAACACCAGGACCGACCCGGCCGGGGTCCGGCGCAGGAGCTCCAGGAGGAGCGGGGTCTTCCGGTGGCCCGGCACGGGGTAGAGGGCGTGGGTCACGGTGGCCGCGGCCGGGGCCGGGTCCACCCGCACGGTCACGGGGTCCCGGAGCACCTCGCCCACCAGCCGCCCGACCTCCCGGGGCATGGTGGCCGAAAACAGAAGGGTCTGGCGCCCGGCCGGGAGCCGGCCGAGGATCCTTCGGACGTCGGGCAGGAACCCCATGTCGAACAGGCGGTCGGCCTCGTCGAGCACGGCCACCTCCACCCCGGAGAGGTCGCAGGTGCCCCGGCCCAGGTGGTCCAACAGCCGGCCCGGGCAGGCCACCACGATCTCGGCCCCGCCCCGGAGGCGGGCCACCTGGGGGGCCATGCCCACGCCCCCGTACACCGTGGCGCACCGAAGCCCGGTGGCCCGGCCCAGGGACCGAAACGCGTCGTGGATCTGCTCGGCGAGCTCCCGGGTGGGCGCGATCACCAGGGCCCGCACCCGGCCCCGGGGTCCCCGGCTCAGGCGCTCGAGGATCGGCAGGGCGAAGGCCGCGGTCTTTCCCGTGCCGGTCTGGGCAAGGCCCAGCACGTCCCGGCCCTCGAGGGCCGGCGGAATGGCGCGCCGTTGGATGGGGGTGGGGGAGACGAAACCGCAGGCGGCCACGCCCTTCGCCACGGGCGAAGAGAGGCCAAAGGATGAAAAGCTCAAGCAACCGTCCTTTTCTTGGGGGGAAACCGCCAGGCGGCGGAAAGGGGCTTCAGGCGGGGGCACACAGAAGCGAGGTGGCGCCACCCTACAGGGAATCGCCGGGAAAAGCAAACCCGGGGACTTCCTGCGAGGGGCTCCCGCCGGGCCGCGGCCGAAGGCTCTCCCCTACCCCTCGGCCACCATCCGGATGGCGGCCCGGGGGCAGAAGGCGGCGCAGATGCCGCAGCCCTTGCACCAGGCCAGGTCGATCGCGATCCGGCCCTCGGGGTCGCGGGTGATGGCGAGGTCGGGGCAGAGCTGCCGGCACACCTCGCACCGGTCGCACCCGGCCGTGCGAAGGCAGGCCCGGGCGAGCGTGGCCGCCCGGTCGGGCACGGTCCCCGTGGGGAGGGGCACCGCGCCCGGGGGGGTCCAGGCCGGACGGCCCAGGAGGGCCAGGGCGGACGCGGCCGCCCGCCGGCCCGAGGCCAGGGCCTCGGTGAGGTAGCCCGGCCCGGTCACGCCGTCCCCGGCCGCAAACACCCCGGGGAGGCCCGGGACCTCGCCCCCGGGGCCCGTGCGGACGCGGCCCCGGCCGTCCACGAGGCCGGCGGGCAGGAACGGGTGCTCGGGCGCCTGCCCCACGGCGGCCAGCACCCAGTCGGCCCCGAGCTCCTCGACGCGGGTCCCCGGGGCCACGGGCTCCCCCCGGGGGGCGGGGCGCGTCTCCCGGAGCCGCAGGAAGATCCGGTCCCCCCGGGTCTCCAGGGCCTCGGGCGCCCGCAGGAACCGGAACCCCACCCCCTCGGCCCGGGCCCGGGCGACCTCGTCGGGATCGGCCGGCATCTGGGCCTCCTCCCGGCGGTAGACCACCAGGACCTCGCCGGCCCCGGCCCGCACGGCCGCCCGGGCCGCGTCGAGGGCCACGTTGCCGCCCCCCACCACCGCGACCCGGCCCGAAAGGGCCGGCGGGTCCCCCCGGCAGAAGGCCCGCAGGAACGACAGGGCGTCGAGGCACCGGCCTCCCCCCCAC
>CAZUYO010000325.1:2269-3417 GCA_964624725.1 uncultured Thermodesulfobacteriota bacterium | reverse complement strand
GCCGCCTAGCTGCCGAGCCGCCCAGCCGCCTAGCCGAAGTTACCCGAGAGGCCTCAGAAGCTGTACATCAGCCGCAGCACCGTGGTGTTGTCCACCTCGGGCTCGGCCTTCTCCCACCGGTGCTCCAGGGTCAGGCGCACGCTGGGGATCGGGTTCCACCCGACGGCCGGGATCACCCGCTGGATCACCGCCGTTCCGTCCCCCTCCTCGTCCTTGTACTCGTAGCGCACCAGGGCCAGGTACTTGCCCCGGCACACGTAGTGGGCCTCGGCCGCGTACACCCAGGTGTCGGCGTCGTCCGCCCCGGTGACCTCGTCGGTGCCCTTGAGCCCCGACAGAAGCAGGGTGAACCCCTTGTACCCCACCTCCGCCTCGGCGCCCACCCGGCTCCAGCGCTCCGGGTCGGTGTCGCCCCGGCGGCCGAAGTAGCCGTAGGCGCTCAGCGTGACCTCCAGGTTGTCCCAGACGCTCTCCTCGGCCTCGAGGTCGATCTCGGGTTCCTTGCCGTCGAGGTCCGTCCCGCCGATTTTATAGGCCACGTGGCCGTAGAACTCGTACCCATCCTGCTCCTCCCGGTCCACGGCCCCGGCGGCGGCGAACAGCCGGCCGCCGAACACGCCGTTCACCTCCACGGCGTCCCGGGCCTCCTTGAGCTTCTCGCCGTGGATCTTGTCGAGGGGGGCCCAGGTGGCCGCGGTGAGCCGGTTGTTGTGCTTCCACAGGGTGAGGTCGGGCCGCAGGAGGCCGTACTTCACGTTGACGGGGGTCCCGAACAGGCGCCGGAACAGGACGAACGCCTCCTCCATCTCGGTGCCCTCCCGCTCGTTGTCCTCCACCTCCTCCAGCCGGTACTCGAGCCAGAAGCTCACGAGGTTCTTGAGGCTTCCACCGGCCATGAGCTCGAACTCGTGGGGCTCGAGGTCGAGCTTGTCCCCGGTCTCGGCCTCCCGGTCGTATTTCGCGTCGTGGAGGCCCAGGAGCGACACGGGCAGCGCCTGGAGCGCCCCGGAGTTCCAGAGGGCCTCCACCCCCTTGGCGGGCTCCTTCTGCTGGGCCCCGGGCCACACGTACCCGTTGCGGCGAAACGCCTCGCCGAAGGCGTTTCGGTGCGGGATCACCGTGTGGCAGGTGGCGCACTCGGTCCGGTA
>CAZUYO010000325.1:0-2169 GCA_964624725.1 uncultured Thermodesulfobacteriota bacterium | reverse complement strand
GCGGCGTGCGCCAGATCGTCCCGGGCTCCCCGGGAAAGGACCTCCAGGGCCTCGGAGAGCGTGGCGGCGAGCTCGTCGAGCGTTCCGGCGCCGGCTTCCAGCTCCTCGGCCACCCGCGACACCTCCATCGAGCCCTGGGTCAGGAGTTCCGTGCCCCGGGTCTGCTCGTCCACCGCCCGCACCGTCTGCCGGGCCATTTCCGCCATCTCGTCCAGGGCCTCCTGCACGCGGCGGATCTCGGCCTCCTGGGCCCGCACGGCGTCCACGATGCCCGCCACCCCCTGCGACACCTGCACGATCTCCCGGGCCACGTGCTCCGCCTCGCGCGCCTGGTCCATGCCGGCGGCCTCGATGGCGGTGAGGCGCTCGGCCGCCAGGCGGGCGGCCTCGTGGATCGCCTCGAGGGCCTGGGCCGTCGCCTTCACCCGTTCCCGGCCGTCGTCGACCCGTTCGGCCCCCTGCTGGATCGCGTCTCGGGTCTCGCGGCCGTTCGTCAGGAGGGCGTTGATCACCCCCTGGATCTCCCGGGTGCCGGAGGTGACCTGCTCCGAAAGGGCCCGGATCTCGTTCGCCACCACGCCGAAGGGGCGGCCGTGTTCCCCGGCCTGGGCCGCGATGATGGAGGCGTTGAGCGACAGGAGGCTGGTCCTGCCGGCCACCTCGTCGATCACCTGGAGCACGCGGCCCACCCGCCCGAGGTCGCCCTCCAGGCGGCCGAAACGGGTGACCGCCTCCTCCACGGCCCGTTCGATGCGGGCCATGGCGTCCAGGGCCTCGGCCATGGCCGCCTTCCCCTCGTCCGCCCGGGCGACCACGGCGCCGGTGAGTTCCCGGCCCTCGGCCGCCCCCTGCCGCAGCGTGGCGGCCACGCGCTCGATGGACGAGGCGGACTCGCCGACGGTTTGGGCGGAGCTCCCGACCTGGGACGCGAAGGCCGCCACCTGGGAGGCGGACCGGGCGAGTTCGTCCACGGCGTCGGCCGCCCCTTCCGCCCGTTGGCTCACGGCCTCCATCTGGGCCCGGACCTCCTCGCTCATGGCGAGGATCTGCTGCACGCTCGCCGCGGTTTCCTCGGCCTGGCGCCGCAGCCCCTCGGCCGCCTGGCGCAGGGCCCGGGTCTCGGCCGACACCTCCTGGCCGGCCGACCCGCTCGCCTCGATCTTGCGCAGCGTGGCCTCCGCCCGCCCCTTGGCCTCCTGGGCCGCCGTCTCCAGGGCCCGGCTCTCGTCCTCCAGGGCGCGGGCCGCCCCCTGAAGCCGGCGAAGGCCCTCCACCAGGTTCCCCCGCAGGCGCGCGGCGGCCTGGGCCAGGGCCCCGAGTTCGTTTCGTTCCGACACCACGAGGGGGTGGGTGAGGTCCCGGTCGCTCGCGGCCGTAAGGAAGTCGAGTACCTCCCGGAACGGGGTCTGGATGGAACGCACGCCCACCACCGCCGCGGCCAGGAGCACGAGCCAGCCCGCCGCCCCGAGGGCGCCGACCCACAGGCGTAGGTTCGCGGCCGCCCGGAGGGCGGCGTCGGAGTCGGCCCTCACCCGCGAGCGCAGGTTCTCCAGGGTGGTATGGATCTCGCTGGCCGCGGCGTGGGTTTCCTCCACCACCTGGCCGAACCGGGCGGCGAGCTCCTCGAACACGTCGGGGTCCTCGGCGAGCCGGAGGATCTCCGCGGCCCCCTCCCGGAGCCGGGACACCGGGGCGGCCAACAGGTTTGCCGCCTCCGGGGGCAGGCGCCCGAGGGCCCCTTCCGCCTCGGCGATGGCGGCCTCGGCCCGGGAGAGGTCCGGGTCCAGGTACTCCATGAACCGCAGGAGCGCGATCTCGTACTCCGCCACCGCCTGTTGGAGTTCGGCGGCCGCGGCCAGGTGGTCGAGGGCGGCGGAGCGAAGGGACTCGATGGTGCCGGACTGGCGGTCGAGGCCCCAGGTGGCGGCCACCGCCAGGGCGAACAGGCACAGGAGACCCGTGACGAGGGCGCGGCGAAGGGACCGGAAGGCGGACGAGGCAGGTCGGGACACGAGAACTCCGGAAAACAGGGATCCGTTCGGTTTCGGGGCCCCCACCATCGCAACCCGTATCGGCACGAGACCCCGGGACTTTAGGGGAACGCCCGGCGAGGGACGGGCGGGGCGGAATCCGCGGCGGCGGGGGGACGGGGCGGTTCAGGGCGGGGGC
>CAZUYO010000324.1:0-3418 GCA_964624725.1 uncultured Thermodesulfobacteriota bacterium | reverse complement strand
TGGCCGAGGGCGCCGTAACCGGGAACTTCTTCGAACCCGGCCCCGACCTGGTGGAGCTGTTCGGGCTCTACTGGTCCCGGGTGATGCCGCCGGAGCGGCGGGGCGCGGTGGCGCTTCCGTTTTTCCACCTCCGAAGCGACGGGTTCTGGCACCTCGTGCCGGCCGCCGGGAGGGAGGCCCAGCTCGCGGCCGCGAGGCGGGTGGACTCCCTGCCCCGGCTTCGAAGCCTCGTGCTCGGGGCGACCCTGGACGAGGACCTCTTCGCCCTGCTACGGGACCCGCCGTCCCGGGAGGCGCTCCGGGCGGTGCTCCTGGAAACCTACTTCGAGCCCGGGGCGCGGGAGGCGCTCTTGGAGCAGGCGGCCGTGAACCAGGGGGCTTACCGGTACAGCGAGCTACTGCTGCGCGCCGGGGGCGACCCCGCGCCGGTGCGGGGGGCCGCAACCGACGTGGAACCCCGCGCCCGGTACCAGGGGTTCCGAAGGGCCGTGGTCCGGGCCTACGAGCACCGGTGCGGGTTTTGCGGGGTGCGGGTGATCACGGCCGAGGGGCACACCGCGGTGGAGGCGGCCCACATCGTGCCGTGGCGGGTGTCGGGCGACGACCGGGTGGTGAACGGCCTGGGCCTGTGCCGGCTGTGCCACTGGAGTTTCGACGAGGGGCTCTTGGGGCTGGACCCGGACTACCGGATCCGGACCTCCCCCCAGCTTGCCCGGAACTCCAATCTGCCGGCCCATCTCGGCGCCCTGGCCGGCAGGACGCTCCTCGGGCCGTCCGACCAGGCGTTTTGGCCCGCCCCCGAGGCCGTGGTCTGGCACCGGAGGGAGGTGTTTCGCCGCCGGTGACCTGGCCGGGGGGAACGCGGGCGAACCCGAAACACGGAGGGGGCCCATGGCCACGATGATTCCGGATGGGGTGGGGGCGTTCCACACGGAAGGGGAGAGGCGGTTCTACGCGTTTTTGCAGGAGGTGGCGCGGCCCGACGGGGAGTTTGTGGCGTGGTACACGCCCGACGTGGACGGCCGGGAGCCCGATTTCGTGCTGTTCCACCCCGACCTGGGCCTCGTCGTGTTCGAGGTGAAGGACTGGGCCCTCGGGCAGGTCCGCGACGCCAACCCCCACACCTGGACGATCGAGGTGAACGGCCGGGCCGAGGCCCGGCCCAACCCCCTGCGCCAGGCCCGGGAGTACCAGTACCAGATCCTGGAGCGGCTGCGGGCCGAGCCGGCGCTCCGGCTTCCCGGCGATGCCCACAAGGTCTCCGTGCCGGTGTCGGCCGGGGTGGTCTTTTCCAACATCAACCGCTACGAGTACGAGACGAAGGGGCTCGGCCGGGTGATCCCGCCGGGCCTTGCGTTTTTCTGGGACGACCTCCACCCCCAGGGGGATCTCTTCACCGACCCCTCGGGCCGGAAGTTCCGCGAACGGCTCGAGGCCTCGTTTCCGCCCATGTTCCCCTGCCGGCTCACGGGCCGGCAGGTCCAGGCGCTGCGGCAGGCCCTCTTTCCCGAGGTGCGGCTCCCGACGGCCCGGCCGCCGGCGCCGGGGGAGGACCGGGAACGGCTCCGGATCCTCGACCACCACCAGGAGACCCTGGCCCGGCGGTGGGACGGCGGCCACCGGATCGTGGTGGGGCCCTCGGGGTGCGGGAAGACCCTGGTGCTGGTGCACCGGGCCCGGTTCCTCCACAAGTACAACCCCAAGGTCCGGCGGGTGCTCCTGGTGTGCTACAACGTGGCCCTGGTGCCGTACCTGAAGCGCCTGTGCGCCCGCCACGGCCTGGGCCTCGGGCCCGGCGGGGTGGACGTGTGCCACGTGTTCGAGCTGTGCCAGCGGGTGCTGGGGGAGCCGGTGAACTTCGAGAAGGAGGAGCCCGGGTACTACGACCTCGTGGTGGAGGAGGCCCTGGCGCGGCTCCCGGCCTATCCCGAGCGCTACGACGCCGTGCTCGTGGACGAGGGGCAGGACTTCTCCGACGACATGTTCCGGCTGGTGGTGGGGCTCCTCAACCCGGAGACCGACCACCTCCTGGTGGCCCTGGACGAGCACCAGGACCTCTACCGCCGGGGGGCCGAGCGCCGCTGGGCCGAGCTCGGCATCCGGGCCCGGGGCCGGGTGCACCGGCTGCGGACGGCCTACCGCCAGACCGAGCAGTTGGCGGCCTTCGCCGCCCGGTTCCGGGGGCTCGAGGCGGCCGCCGAGCCCCGGCCGGCGGCGGGCCAACTGGAGCTCTTCACCGACTACCTGACGGCCCGGGGGCCGGAGCCCGAGGTGCGGGCGTGCCCCGACCCGGAGGGGCTCGTGGAGCACGTGGCCGACGCGGTGGCCGAGCGGGTGCTCCGGGGCGGGGTGCCGGCCGCGGAGGTGGCGGTGCTCTACCCCACGAAGAAGGCCTACGGGTTCCGGGACCCCCCGTTCCCCCGGCGGGTCGAGGCCGCGCTCCAGGCCCGGGGGGTGCTGGCCCGGTGGGCCTCGGAGGACTACCGGAGCAAGGCGGCCTTCGACGTGACCACCGACGCCGTGGCGATCTCCACGATCCACACGGCCAAGGGCATGGACTGGTCGGTGGTGTTCGTGGTGGGGCTGGACGAGCTCGAGCCGGGGGAGCGGTGGGGCAAGGAGCAGCTCAAAAACCTGGCCTACGTGGCGATCACCCGGGCCCGCTACGAGTTGGTGGTCCCGTACGTGGCCGAGAACGGCCTCGTCCGGAGGCTGCGAAGGAGCCTGGGGCAGACGGCTGGGGGGAGGGGGAACGCGGTTTGACAACAGCGGCATGATCGGGCACCGTGTAGCCATATAGGCAGCTGTATAGTCGAGGGGAGATAGTGGCTCTGAACATCCGAAATCCCGAAACCGATCGACTCGCAACGGTTCTGGCCCGATTGACCGGTGAGACCAAGACTGAGGCGGTCACCCGAGCCCTGCGGGAGCGGCTGGAGCGGATCCGCCGGGAGCGAGGGGGGCGGCGGCTGGCCGACGAATTGGACGAGATCGCCCGTCACTGCGCCTCGTTGCCGGTGCAGGACCCGCGCCCGGCGGAGGAGATCCTCGGGTACGACGAAGACGGGTTGCCGCGCTGATGGTGATCGATCCCTCGGCCCTGTTGGCCATCCTACAGGACGAGCCGGAGCGCAGGCGCTTCAACGAGGCGATCGAGGCCGCCGCAACCCGTCGCCTTTCGGCGGCAGGGTTCGTGGAGGTCTCGATCGTGATCGAGAGTCGGTACGGGGCGGCCGGCCTCCACGACCTGGACCGATTCCTGGAGAGGGCGGAGATCGAGATCGTGCCGGTGGACGCCGAGCAGGCGCGAGAGGCCAGGCGGGCCTTCAGCCTGTACGGGAAGGGCCGGCACCCGGCCGGGCTGAACTAGGGGGACTGCTTTTCCTACGCCCTGGCCAGGGTCTTGGGCGAGCCCTTG
>CAZUYO010000323.1:0-3419 GCA_964624725.1 uncultured Thermodesulfobacteriota bacterium | reverse complement strand
GAGGCGGCGAGCACGCCGCCCGGTGACCGGTTTCGTGGCCGGGTGGCTTGAGCGGTCCGGGAATGCTAGGTTCTTACGTCCTAATGTCCTAACGTCCTAACGTCCCAGCGTCCGAACGTCCCCGCGCCCGAAGGGAGCGCCCCCGTGTCCTTGGATCTCACGAGTTTGCGAAAGGCGGTGACGGCCCTGGGCGAGGTCCTCGACCGGTGCGAGGACGAGGCGGTGACGTCCGGGCTCGATCCGGTCACGCGAAACGCTCTGCGGGCCGGGGCGATCCAGCATTTTGAGTTCACCTTCGAGCTGTGCTGGAAATTCATGCAGCGCTGGCTCCGCCGGAACGCGGAGGCCGAGGAGGCGGACCGGCCCAGGACCCGCAAGGACCTGTTTCGCATGGCGGCCCGCTGGGGGCTCATCGACGATCCGGTGCCGTGGTTTCGCTACGCGGAGGCCCGAAACCTCACGTCCCACACGTACAACGAGGACGAGGCGGCACGGGTGTACGCCGTGGCCCGGGCGTTCCTCGACGACGCGCGGGATCTCCTCAACCGGTTGGAACGGGCCAATGATTGATCTGCCGGCCCCAGACCTGGAGGAGGTCCGCCGGCTCGTGGCCCGCCATCTCCCGGGCCGCGAGGTGCGGGTGTTCGGTTCCCGGGCCGAGGGGTCGGCACGGCGGTTTTCGGACCTGGACCTGGCGGTGGTCGGGCCGGCATCGGACGAGGAACTCGAGGCCCTGCGGGAGGCGTTTTCCGCTTCGGATCTCCCGATCCAGGTGGATCTGGTCCGGTGGGAGGACCTCCCCGAGGGGATCCGGGGCGCCATCGGCGGGCGGTTCGTCGTGCTCCAGGAGGCCGGGGCCCGGTGAGGATCGAGGAGCGGATCGAGCGGTTTCTGGCGTCGGGCGCTTTCGGGGTGGTGGGCGCGTCCCGCGACCGGCGAAAGTACGGGAACAAGGTGCTGCGCTGCTACCGCCAGGCCGGCCGTCGGGTCGTTCCCGTGCATCCCCGGGAGGCGGAGATCGAGGGGCTTCCCTGCGTGGGCTCGGTGGCCGACCTGCCCCGGGAGGTCCAAAGCCTTTCGCTGGTCACGCCGCCCCAGGTCACCGAGGAGATCGTGGAGCAGGCGATCCGGGCCGGCATCCAAAACCTTTGGATGCAGCCCGGGGCCGAGAGCCCGGCGGCCGTGGCCCGGGCCGAGGCGGCCGGGCTCAACGTGATCGCCGACGGAAGCTGCGTGCTCGTGGTGCTCGGGTTCCGGGAGGACCCGGGTGGGTAGCCTGCGGGCACGGTGGGCCGGGGCCGCGCTCGCCGCGGCCCTCGTCGTTTGCGCGGGGGGCGCGCTCGCCGGCCCCCGGGAGCACCTGGAGGTGGGCCTCAAGGCCTACCGGGACGGGTTCCACGAGCTCGCCGCGAAGGAGCTCCGGGCCTACCTCGAGGCCGAGCCGGAGGACCCGGGCCGGCGGGAGCTCCTGGACCTCCTGTTCCGGGCCGAGGTGGCCCGCAAGAACCCCGAGGGGGCCCGCTGGGCCCTGGAGCGGCTCCTCGAGGCCGGCGACCCCGAGGCCCGGTACTGGCTCGGGTGGCTCGCCTGGCGGGGGGGGAAGGCCGAGGAGGCCCGGGATCACCTGGGCCGGTACCTCGGCGAGGGGGACGGGGCCCATGCCGCCGACGCCCGGCTCCTGGCGGCGGCCGCGGCCCGGGCGCTGGGGCGCTGGCGGGACGCGGCCGAGATGTACCGGGCGTTTCTGGCCGGGGCCAAGGGGGACCCGCGCCGGGCTTCCGCCTGGCTCGGGCTCGTGGGGGCCCTGACCCAACAAGGCGCCCCCGGGGCCGTGGTGGCGGCCTGCCGGGAGGCCCTGGCCGATCCCGGGGTGATCGAAGACCGGGAGGCCCGGCTTGCGATCGCCCGGGCCGGGGCGGCCGCTTCCCGAACGCCCGAGGACGCCGCGTTTTTCTGGGAGCGGGTCGCCGAGTGGAGCCCGGATCGGCAGGAGCGGGCCCGGGCCCTTCTCGCGCTCGGCCGGGCGAGGGCCGAGGCGGGGAACCGGGAGGGCGCCGGCCGGGCCCTCGAGGGGTTCTTGCAGCTCGTCCCGAAGGGGGAGGAGGCGGTCTCGGCCCGGCTGCTCCTGGCCGACCTGGCCCGCAAGGCGAAGGATCTACGGGGTGCCCTGCGGCACCTGGAAGGGGCCCTGGCGGCGGGCGCCGAGGGGGCCCGCGCCCTCGAGATCCACCGGGCCGCCTTTGCCCTGGCGAGACGGCTGGGAGACGGCGAATCCCTGCGGCGCCACGGCCGGGCGATCCTGGACCGGGGGGCGAAGGCCGTTTCCCGGGACGAACTCGACCGGGTGCGCTGGGCGCTGGCCGACGACGCCCGGGCCCGGGGCCGGTGGCAGGAGGCCGTGGCGCTCTGGGACGGGATCGCCGAGGGATCCGCCCTCGGCCGCTCGGCCCGGGTCGAGGCGGCCCGCGCCCTGTTGGAGAACGGTCAACCCGGCGAGGCGCTTCGCCGGATCGAGCCCGTCCTCGGGGCGCAGAGTTCGTTCGACGAGTGGCTCCTGGCGCTCGCCGCGGCCGAGGCGTCGGGCGACGCGGCCCGGGCGGCGCGGTTCGCCGAGGCCGCCGCGGGGAAGGCCCCGCCGGGGGAGGCACCGGCCCTTCTGGCGCGGGCGGCGGCCCACGCCGAGGCGTCCGGCGACGACAACACGGCGCGGGAGCTTCGGGTGCGGTTGGCCGAGCGGTACGGGGCCACCCCGGAGGGGCGGCGTGCAGCCCTGGTGCTCCAGGCCGAGGCGTTCCGGGACGAAAACTGGGCCGAGGTCCTGCGCTGGTCCGCCGCGGCCCGGGAGGCCGACGCCTCGGGGGCGGCCGCGTTCCGGGAAGCCGAGGCCCTGGCGCGAACCGGCCGCGCACCGGAGGCGCGAAAGCGATGGGAGGAGCTTGCGGGCCAACCCGGGCCCTTCCGGGGCCGGGCGCTCCTCCGGCTCGGCCTGGAGGCCGACCGGTCGGGGGACCCGGCCGAGGCCCTCGCCCGGTACCGGGCGGCGCTCGAGGCGGGGCTTCCCCCGGAGGCCGAAACCTGGGTGCGCCGGCGGATCGGGGAGCTCGAGGGCGGCGGCCGTGGCGACTGAGCCCGATGTGCGCATCGTGGAGGTTCCCCCCTCCCGGTGGCTCGAGGTGCTCCGGGTCGAGGCGCGGAGCTTCGAGCACCCCTGGGACCCGGGCACCGTGCGCGACGTGCTCCACAGCCGGTTTTGCCGGGCCCTGGGCGCGGAGGGGCCCGACGGCCGGCTGGTGGGGCATCTTGTCTACGCCGTGCAGGGCGGGCTGTGCCACCTCCTGGATCTGGCCGTGGTGCCCGAGTGGCGCCGCCGGGGCGTGGGAACAAAGCTCGTGCGGGAGGCCCTGGACCGTCTCCGGCGC
>CAZUYO010000322.1:0-3419 GCA_964624725.1 uncultured Thermodesulfobacteriota bacterium | reverse complement strand
CCGGGGTGCTCCGGAGTCTCGGGGTGTACCGCCGGGAGGTGGCCGGCGCGTTCCTGGTGGAACTCGGGATCCTGGGCCTCGCCGGCGGGATCCTGGGATCGGCCCTGGGCTTCGCCCTGAGCCGGGGGCTGACGGCCCGGGTGGGCGAGGCCGTGAGTCAGGTGTATTTCTTCCTGCGACCCCAGCCGCCCGAATGGACCTGGGCCGGGGCCGTCGCCGGGGTCGTGTTGGGGTGGGGGGCGAGCCTCCTGGGGGCCGCCTACCCCCTGCGGGACCTCGTCACGGCGGACCCGGTGGCCGCCCTGCGGGGTCGGGTGCCGGAGCGGGGCGCGGCCCGGGCGGCCCGGCGGGCCGGCTGGATCGGGCTCGGGGTGGCCGGGGTGAGCGGGGCCCTCTTTTTCCCGGCCTCGGTCCACGTGTACGCCGGGTTCGCCGGGGCGTTCGGGCTCCTGGTGGCCGCGAGCCTCGAGGCCGGGCTCCTCCTCAAGGCCCTGGGCCGGCCCCTCGAAGCCCTGGCCGGCCGGGCCGCCGGCCTGGTGGGCCGGGTGGCCGTGGGGAACCTCCGGCGCAGCGGGGGCCGGGCGGCCGTGGCCGTGGCCGCCTTCGGGGTGGCCCTGGCCATGACCGTGGCGCTTTCCATCCTGGTGGGGAGCTTCCGCCACACCCTCGTCCGGTGGATGACCGGCCAGCTCACGGGCGCCCTCTACGTGGCCCCCCAGGCCGAGATCGAGGTGCCGGCCGAGTTCTACGACGAGGTGCGCCGGATCCCCGGGGTGGCCGGCCTCGACCCCTACCGGAACGTGCGGATCCGGTACGGCGACGCCACGGCCTTCGTCACGGCGGTGGACGCCCGGGTGCTCCGCCGGTTCGCCCGGTTCGACTGGCTCCAGGGCGACGACCGGGCCTGGGACGCCGTGGCCCGGGGCGGCGCGATCGTCTCCGAGAGCTTTTACCGGCGGTTCGGGGTGGGGCGGGGCGGGTCCGTGGAACTCCAGGGGGCCGGGGGGCCGGTGCGGCTCCCCGTGGCCGGGGTGTTCTACGACTACACCTCGGAACACGGGGTCGTCATGATGGACCGGGCGACCTACCTTCGGGTGTTCCGCGACCCCACCATCGACAGCCTCGGCGTGTTCCTGGAGCCCGGCGATCCCCGGGGCCCCGAGGCCCTCCGCCGGGTGCGGGACCTCGCGGCCGCCCGGGGCCTGCCCGTGCTCGACCAAAAGGCCCTCCACGACGAGATCCTGGCCGTGTTCGACGCCACCTTCGGGGTCACCCGGTCCATGCGCTGGATCGCGGTGGCGGTGGCGTTTTTGGGCATCGCCGGGGCCCTGACCACCCTCTACCTGGAGCGGCAGCGGGAGTTCGGGATCCTGCGGGCCCTGGGGTTCTCCACGGGCCAGGTGGCGGCCATGACCCTGGTGGAGGGGCTCGCCCTGGGGCTCCTGAGCTTCGCCCTGGCCGCCGGGGCCGGCACGGTGCTGGGGATCGTGCTGATCCGGGTGATCAACCTCCAGAGCTTCCACTGGACCGTGTTCTGGAAGCCCGACCCGGGGCCCTACCTGGCCGCCTTCGGCGTCGCGCTGGCGGCGAGCGCGGCGGCGGCCCTGTACCCGATGTACCGGGTGTGGCGCACGTTTCCCCAGATGCAGATCCGGGAGGAGTGATGAAAGGAAGACGGGGAAGGCTCCGGTGGGTTTGGGCGGTGGTCCTGGCCCTGGCGCTCTCCGGGACGGCGTGCGCCGAAGACGGGTTCGCCTGGCCCCAGGCCGACCGGCCCCGGGAGTGGTCGTTCCCCCGGGATTTCGGCGCCCATCCGGCCTACCGCACCGAGTGGTGGTACTTCACGGGGAACCTCCGGGACGCCGAGGGGGGCCGATACGGCTACCAGTTCACGGTGTTCCGGGTGGCCCTCCGGCCGGAGCCCGCGCGGCCCCAAAACCCCTGGTCGGTCCGCGACGTGTTCCTGGCCCACCTGGCCGTCACCGACGGGCCGGGGGGCGCGTTCCGGTACGCCGACCGCGCCTCCCGGCCGGGCCCCGGCCTCGCGGGCGCGGAACCCGACGACCTGGAGGTGTGGGTGCTCGACTGGGAGGCCCGGCGGGGCGAAGACGGGGTGATCCGGGTGCGGGCCCTGGAGGGGGAGTTCGGGGTGGACCTGGAACTCACCCCCCGAAAGCCCCCGGTGCTCCACGGCGCGGGCGGCCTGAGCCGAAAGGGGCCCCGGCCGGGCCAGGCCAGCTACTACGCCTCCCTCACCGATCTCGCCACCCGGGGCCGGGTCCGCACGCCCCGGGGCGAGCGGGAGGTCACCGGCACGAGCTGGTTCGACCAGGAGTTCGGCTCGAACCAGCTCGCGGAAGACCAGGCCGGGTGGGACTGGGTGAGCCTCCACCTCTCGGACGGCCGGGACCTCATGCTCTACGTGCTCCGGCGCACCGACGGCGCGGTCGAACCGGCGAGCTCCGGCACCCTGGTCGGGCCCGACGGCACCCCAAAGCACCTGCCCTGGGGCTCGTTCGAGCTCACGCCCCTGGCCCACTGGACGAGCCCCCGCTCGGGGGGCCGCTACCCGATCCGGTGGCGGGTCCGGGTGCCGTGGGCCGGGATCGACCTCACCGTGGACCCCCTGCTCCAGGATCAGGAGCTCGTGACCTCGGGCACCACGGGCGTCACCTACTGGGAGGGCGCCGTGTGGGGCTCGGGCGCCTCGGCCGGCGAACCGGTCACGTGCGAGGGCTACGTGGAGCTCACCGGATACGCCGGGAACCTGGGCGGGATCTTCTGACCCGGCACCCCGGCGTTGTGCCGGCCCGGCGAACGGCCTACAATTTCCCGCTCAATATCGCGGAATAGGTTTCGCAGAGGAGGTGACACATGCGGAGAATCCTGGTGGCAGCGTTGGGGCTCGCGCTGGCCGCGGCCGGGCCGGCCCGGGCCGGGGACCTGGAGGAGGCCCGGGGGCTCGTCGGGACCTTCGCCTCCCGGCTCAAGGGCGAACTCGTGGCGGCCCTCCAGGAGGGCGGCCCGGAACGGGCCGTGGCCGTCTGCCGGGAGAAGGCCCCGAAGATCGCCCGGGAGCTTTCGGAGAAGACCGGGTGGCGGGTCGGCCGCACGGCGCTTCGGGTGCGAAACCCCCGAAACGCCCCGGACGCCTGGGAGCGGCAGGGCCTCGAGGCGCTGGCGCGGCGGCTCTCCCAAGGCGAGCCTGCGGCGTCGCTGGAGATCGCCGAGGTCGTCGACGGGCCCGACGGCAAGCGGTTCCGGTACCTGAAGGCGATTCCCACCGGAACCCCGTGCCTCACCTGTCACGGCGAGAACCTGGCCCCGGGGCTTGCGGCGAAAATCCGGGAACTCTACCCCGAAGACCGAGCCACCGGCTTTCGCGCGGGCGAACTCCGGGGCGCGTTCACCCTGTCGAA
>CAZUYO010000321.1:0-3422 GCA_964624725.1 uncultured Thermodesulfobacteriota bacterium | reverse complement strand
TCTCCTCGGTGGGGAGCCGGCGCTGGTCCAAAAGCCGCAAGACCTCGCCGGTCCATTCGATGGGCCGCACGCTCACGACGCCCCCTCCAGCTTCTTTCGCACGAGCTCGTTCACGGCCTGGGGGTTGGCCTTGCCCTTGGTGGCCCGCATGACCTGGCCCACGAAAAACCCCAGGAGCTTCGTCTTGCCGCCCCGGTAGGCCTCCACCTCCTTGGGGTTCGCGGCGAGCACCTCGTCCACCAGGGCCTCGATGGCCGAGGTGTCGGTGATCTGCTTGAGGCCCTTCTCCTCCACCACGGTCTCCGGGTCCTTGCCCGTCGCCCACATCTCGTCGAACACGGTCTTCGCGATGTTCGTCGAGATGACCCCCTTCTTCACCAGGTCGAGCATGCCGGCCAGGTGCCGCGGGGTCACGGGCGCCTCGGTGATCGGGGGGGCGTCCTCCTTGTTGAGCTCCCGCAGCACGTACCCCATGATCCAGTTGGCCACGGCCTTGGGGTCGTCGTGGAGGGCCACCGTCGCCTCGAAGTAGTCCGCCAGGTCCCGGCTCTGGCACAGGAGGTCGGCGTCCTGGGCCGGGAGCCCGTACTGGGTCTGGAACCGGCGGCGCTTCTCGTCGGGGAGTTCCGGCAGGTCCTTCTGCACCCGCTCGATCCAGGCCGCGTCGATCACCACGGGCGGCAGGTCCGGGTCGGGGAAGTACCGGTAGTCGTGGGCCTCCTCCTTGGACCGCATCGAGAGCGTGATCCCCTTCTGGCTGTCGAAGAGCCGGGTCTCCTGGACCACCTGGCCCCCGGTCTCGAGGAGCTCGATCTGGCGCTCGGCCTCGTAGGCGAGGGCCTGCTCCAGGAACTTGAACGAGTTCAGGTTCTTGATCTCGGTGCGGGTGCCGAGTTTCGTCTCCCCCTTGGGCCGCACCGAGACGTTGGCGTCCACCCGGAGGCTCCCCTCGTTCATGTTGCCGTCGCACACCCCCAGGTACACCAGGATCTCCCGGAGCTTGCGCACGTACTCCGAGGCCTCCCTGGGGCTTCGGATGTCGGGCTCGCTCACGATCTCGATGAGGGGCACGCAGGCCCGGTTGAGGTCCACGAGGCTCCAGTCCGCGCCCGGGATCTCGGGGTGGAGGAGCTTCCCCGCGTCCTCCTCCATGTGGATCCGGGTGATCCCGACCCGCTTGGGGTTCCCGTCGGCCCCGGTGACCTCGAGCCAGCCGTGCTCCAGGATCGGCAGCTCGTACTGGCTGATCTGGTAGCCCTTGGGGAGATCCGGGTAGAAGTAGTTCTTCCGGGCGAACCGGCTCATGGGCGCGACCCGGCAGTGGGTGGCCAAGGCCACCTTGAGGGTGAAGTCCACCACCCGGCGGTTCAGGACCGGCAACGCCCCGGGAAGCCCCATGCACACCGGGCACACCTGGGAGTTGGGCTCGGCCCCGAACCGGGTGGAGCACCCGCAGAAGATCTTGGTGTCGGTCAGAAGCTGCGCGTGGACCTCGAGGCCCACCACCATTTCCCACGCCATCTCGGGCTCCTACGAAGAAACGGCCGTGCGTCGTCG
The DNA here is from genome assembly GCA_964624725.1 of uncultured Thermodesulfobacteriota bacterium. Lineage (GTDB taxonomy): Bacteria > Desulfobacterota > Deferrisomatia > Deferrisomatales > Deferrisomataceae > Deferrisoma. The sequence continues at coordinate 1,865 of CAZUYO010000321.1, read as the reverse complement.
GTTGGTCGGGGGCCGGGGATCAGCCCAGCTTCGAGAGGTCGGGCCGGCGCTCGAGGCCGGCCGCCTGCTCGTAGGCGTAGGCCGCGCGAAGGAGGGTCTCCTCCTCGAACGCCCCGGCGAGAAGCTGGAACCCCACCGGGAGCCCCGCCTCGGTCACGCCGCAGGGCACGCTGATCCCCGGCAGACCCGCCAGGTTCGCCGGGATCGTGAAGATGTCGTTCAGGTACATCTGGAGCGGGTCGTCCACCTTCTCCCCGAGCCGGAACGCCGGGGTCGGGGTGGTGGGGCAGGCGATCACGTCCACCTCGGCGAAGGCCCGCCGGAAGTCCTCGGCGATCCGGGCCCGCACCCGCTGGGCCTTGAGGTAGTACGCGTCGTAGTACCCGGCCGAAAGCGCGTAGGTGCCGAGCATGATCCGGCGCTTGACCTCGGCCCCGAACCCGGCGGCCCGGGTCTTGCGGTAGGTGTCGATCAGATCCTCGCCCGGGACCCGAAGGCCGTATTTGACGCCGTCGTACCGGGCCAGGTTGGAGCTCGCCTCGGCCGGGGCGATCAGATAGTAGGTGGCCACGGCGTACTCGGTGTGGGGCAGGCTCACCTCCCGCACCTCGGCGCCCTGGGCCTCCAGCACCCCGATGGCCCGGCGCACGGCCGCCTCCACCTCGGGGTCGAGCCCCTCGACGAAGTACTCCCGGGGCACCCCGACCTTGAGGCCCCTGACGTCGGGCTCGAGGGCCGCGAGGTCGGGCACCGGCCGGTCGATGCTCGTGGAGTCCAGGGGGTCGTGGCCCGCGATGGCCTGGAACAGCCAGGCCGCGTCGGCCACGTCCCAGGTGAGCGGCCCGATCTGGTCGAGGCTCGAGGCGAAGGCCACGAGCCCGTACCGGCTCACCCGGCCGTAGGTGGGCTTGAGGCCCACCACCCCGCACAGGGCCGCGGGTTGGCGGATCGACCCGCCCGTGTCCGAGCCCAGGGTGGCCGCGGCGAGCCCCGCCGCCACGGCCGCGGCGCTGCCGCCGCTCGAGCCCCCGGGCACCCGCTCGGGGTCCCAGGGGTTTCGCACCGGGCCGAAGGCCGAGGTCTCGTTGGACGAGCCCATGGCGAACTCGTCCAGGTTGAGCTTCCCGAGGAACACGGCCCCGGCCTCGCGCAGTCGGGCCACGGCGGTGCCGTCGTAGGGCGGCACGAAGTTCTCCAGGATCCGCGAGGCGCAGGTGGTCCGGACCCCCTTGGTGACCAGGAGGTCTTTGAGCCCCACCGGGATCCCCGTGAGCGGGCCCGCCTCGCCGGCCCGGATGCGGGCGTCGGCCGCCCGGGCCATCTCCAGGGCCAAGTCGGGCGTCACCGTGATGTAGGCGTTCAGCTTGGGGTTCAGGGCCTCGATCCGGTCGAGGTAGGCCCGGGTGACCTCCTCGCTCGTCACCTCGCCCCGGTCGAGGAGCCCCCGGAGGCGCCGCACCGTCATGCCGAGAAGTTCCATGGCGCGCCTCCCCTCAGGCCTCGATGACCTTGGGCACCCGGAAGCACCCGTCCTCGGCCTCCGGGGCGTTCGCAAGCACGGCCTCCTGGCCGAGGGACGGCCGGACTTCGTCGTCGCGAAACGCGTTCACCGCGTCGTGCACGTGGGCCATGGGCTCGGTGTCCGCGAGGTCGAGTTCGTCGAGCTTGGCCACGTAGTCGAGGATGGCCGAAAGCTGCTCGGTGAAGGCGTCGATCTCGTCGTCGCCGAACTCCAGCCGGGCCAACTGGGCCACGTGGAGCACCTGGTCCCGGGTGATCGCCATCGAACCGCTCCTTTTCCCAAGGTGCGCATCGGGTTGGACAAGCGCGGAAACCTAGCACGCCGCCTCGCCGGGGGGCAAGGA
>CAZUYO010000320.1:0-3423 GCA_964624725.1 uncultured Thermodesulfobacteriota bacterium | reverse complement strand
GTATTGGCAGAACACGCCTATTGTATCGGAACAGGAAATAGCAAAACCATAGGGCGCGCCTCGCGCCTGACCTCCCTTGGCGCCGCCTAGCCGTCCAGCCGTCCAGCCGCCTAGCCGCCCAGCCGCCCAGCCGTCCCGATCCACCCCCGCTCGGCCCACTCCCGGATCCGGCGGGCGAGCGCGATCTGGTCGCGCCACGAGCCGTCCAGGTACCCCGCCCTCTCGGCCCCCACGAGGAACGTCTCGGTCTCGGGGTACAGCGGTTCCGGGTCGGCCCCCCACAGGGGGGTGCCCGGGAGCGGGTGGAAATAGTGGGCGTGGATCCGGGCCCCGAACCCGCGGTGGAGCTCGCGGCAGAGCTCGACCGTGGCCGCCTGCTCGTCGGGCGTTTCGCCCGGGATGCCGAAGATCACGTCCACGTGGGGCCGAAGCCCCGCCCCCGCGGCGTTCCGGGCCGCCGCCACCACGTCGGCCACGGTGTGGCCCCGGCCGAGGAGCCGGAGCACCCGGTCGCTTCCCGACTGGCCGCCAATGACCAGGGTGCGGTTGTGGCAGAGCCGCGCCACGAGCTCGGCGGCCTCGGGCGTCACCCGCTCGGGCCGCACCTCGGACGGGAACGTCCCCAGCACCGGCTCGGCGCCCCGGGCCCGGAGCCCCTTGAGAAGCTCCTCCACCGCCCCGAGGCCTCCCCCGTAGGCCAGGGCGTCCGGGGTGATGAACCGGATCACCCGGCGGCCCGCGGCGACCATGGGGCCCGCGGCGGCCAGCACCGCCTCCGGGCTCCGGTGCCGCACCCGCCGGCGCCCCACCGCGCAAAACCGGCACCCGCCCCGGCACCCCCGGGTGATCTCCACCGGGCCGGGCCGCGCCTCCGAAAGGGCCGGGAACGGGTCCAACTCGGCCGGACCGCCCTCGGGGTCCCGGATCACCGCCGGCCCGTCCCCGGCGGCGAGGAACGGGCCCAGGGTGCGTTCGGCCTCCCCGACGAACACGTGGTCGAACCCGAGGGCCAGGGTGCCCTCCGGATCGGCCGAGGGGTGGGCGCCCCCGGCCACCCACCGGACCCCGGGCAGGCGCGGCCTGAGCGCCGCCACCTCACCCCGGACCCGCTCCAGGTCCGGGGTCATGAACGAGTAGAGCACCGCGGTGCCCGGTGCCGCGGCGGCCTCGAGGTCGCGAGCCGACCGGGCAGAGCGCCACGCCACCCCGGCCGCCTCCACGAGCGCGGCCACCGCGTTCAGCGAATACCGGTTGGTCGGGGTTTCCCGGAGGATGCAAAGGGTTGGGGGTGCCACCGCGTCGTTTCCGTTTCCTGTCCCCGTTCAGGGGAATTTGGTTCCCAGATTGGGAAGCGCGTTTCCCACTTTCCCGCTCCCTCCCCGGCGGAAACGGGCACGGACCGTGCATGGATACCGGCCGGGCGCCCCGGCGGAAGGCTTCCGCGAGGCGTGGGAGGGCGGACCGCCACGGCACATCGGGGCAGGGGTGCCCTCGATTCCGGTACCGCCGGCGGTGCGCCGGCCCGAGGTCCCGGGTTTGTCCCGCCGAACCGCCTCGCGGCCCCGCCGCCCGGCACAAAGAGGAGGGAACGGCCATGTCGGCGAGTCGGGCCGAGTTCCGATGCTCCGGCACCACCAAGCTCCAGCGGGCGCTCCATGCGGCCCACCGCGAGGGGGTGTGGCGCGAGCCGGTCGCCGTGCGCGAACTCCTCGCGGGCATCACCGCCGCCCTGGAGCACACCATCGCGGAGAACGAGGCCGACCCTTCCCGCACCTGGGCGCTCCGGAGCCCGATCTACTGGGACCACTTCGAGATGTATCTGAAGGAAACCCTGCTCGGGGCCTGCGGCGGGCTCCCGGCCGAGTTCCGGGCGTCGGTGCGGGAGGCCCTGGAGTCGAGCCTCGGGCACCTGCGCGGCCGGTATCTCTCAGCGGGGGGCCGTGAGAACGTCCACCCCCAGCGCCTCTAGCCGTTCCACCAGGGCCATGAGCGGGAGCCCGATCAGGGCCGTGTAGTCCCGGCCCTCCATCCGCTCCATCAGGGCGATCCCCAGGGCCTCGATCCTGAACGACCCCGCCGAGCCCAACGGCCGGTCGAGGTCCACATAGGCCTCGACCTGGGCCGGGGTGAGGCGCCGGAACGTGACCGTAAAGGGCTCTACCGTCGTCTCTTCCCGCCCGCCCCACACCACGGCGAGCCCGGTGTGGAACCGCACGGTCCGGCCCGACGCCCGAAGGAGCTGGGCCATGGCCCGCTCCCGGGTGCCCGGCTTCCCCAAAATCTCGCCCTCGAGCTCGGCCACCTGGTCCGACCCGATCACGATGCGCTCCCGGTGGGCCGCGGCCACGGAGCGCGCCTTCCCCAGGGCATGGCGCCGGGCCAACTCGGCCGGGGCCACCCCGGGAAGCGCCGGCTCGTCGTAGGCGGGCTCGGCCACCTCGAACGGGAGCCGGAGCCGCTCCAGGAGCTCCCGGCGGTACGGGCTCGTGGACGCGAGGATCAGGGGCAGGCCGTCCATCGGGGTTCGTGCTCCTCCAAAAACGCCTCGGCCCGGGCCACGGCCTCGTCCAGCGACCGGCTGGCCTGCACCGCGCTCGCGAGCCCATGGCCGAAGGCGTAGTTCTCGGCGAAGTGGTGGGTGAACTCCTTGAGCCGGCCCAGGGCCCGGCCCTCCTCGAAGCTCTCGGCCACGAGGGCCGCGAACCTCCGGTACACCCCCGCCGGGTCGGGCCGGCCTCCCGGAAGGTCGCGGCCGAACACCCGCCGGGCGGCCTCCCGAAACAGCCACGGGGTCCTTGCCGCCGCCCGGCCGACCATGACCCCGTCGCACCCCGTCTCCCGGAGCATCCGGTCCACATCGTCGGCCGTGGCCACCCCCCCGTTTCCGACCACTGGCACCGTAGACCACGCCTTCACCCGGGCAATCCAGTCCCACCGGGCCGGCCGGCCGTAGGGTTCCCCGCGGAACCGGGCGTGCACCGTGACCCAGTCCACCCCCTCGTCCCCCAAGAGCGCCACGAGGTCCCTGAGCGGCGCCTCGTCGGGCCCCTCCCCCAGCCGGAACTTTGCCGAGAGCGGCCCCGCCCACCGGCGGCGCGCCTCCCGGACCACGGCCCGGGCCCGGGGGAGATCGGCCGCCAGGAACGCACCGCCGCCCCGCTTCCGGGCCTGGGGCGCCGGGCACCCCAGGTTGAGGTCCACGGCGTCGGCGCCGAGGCGCTCCAGGGCCTCGACGGCCGGCGCCACGTCCTCGGGCCGGCCCACCAGGAGCTGCCAGGAGAGGGGGGTTTCCTCGGGCGTGCGAAGGAGGAACGGGTGGTCGGGCCGCTCCTGGGGAAGGGCCCGGGCGGCGAGCATCTCGGTGGAGAGGAGCCCCACCCCGCCGAGTTCCACGAGGAGCCGCCGCAGCGCCGTGTGGGTGAG
>CAZUYO010000319.1:0-3441 GCA_964624725.1 uncultured Thermodesulfobacteriota bacterium | reverse complement strand
GGGCGGCCGCCCCGGCCCCCTCCTCGATTCTCCCGACCACCTGGCCCACGGTCACGCTCGTGCCGGCCGGCACCAGGATCCGGAGCACCCCGTCCGCCTCGGCCGCCACCTCCAGGGTGATCTTGTCGGTTTCGAGGAGGAACAGGGCCTCGTCCTTCCGGACCCCGTCCCCGTCGGCCTTGAACCACTCGGCGAGCACGGCCTCCTGCACCGACTCGCCCACCTGGGGCACCCGAACCTCAACCGCCATCGCGCACGCCTCCTGTTCCGCCGGCCGGCCCCCCGTCCCCCAGGGCTCCGGCCACGATCCGCGCCTGCTCCTCTTTGTGGATGAACGAAAACCCCGTGGCCGGGCTCGCCGCCGGGGGTCGGCCCACGTACCGCGGCTCCGCCCCCACCAGGTCGCGCAGCAGCGGCGCCACGAACCCCCAGCCCCCCATGTTCCGGGGCTCCTCCTGGACCCAGACGGGCTCGGCCCCGGGATACCGGGCCAGGACCCCGGCGAGTTCGTCGGCCGGGAAGGGATGGAACTGCTCCAGCCGGACGAGGGCCACATCGGCCCGGCCCTCCGCGGCCCGGGCCGCGGAAAGCTCGTAGAAGACCTTCCCCGAGCACAGGCAGACCCGCTTCACCCCGGCGGGGTCGGGCGCGGCCGGATCGTCCAGCACGGGGCGGAATCCCCCTTGGGCGAGGTCCTCGAGCCCCGACACCACCTCCGGGTGCCGCAGCAGGCTCTTCGGGGTCAGGACCACCAGGGGTTTTCGGTACGACGCCTTCACCTGCCGCCGGAGCACGTGGAAGTACTGGGCGGGGGTCGTGGGCTGCACGACGATGAGGTTCTCCTCGGCGCACAGTTCCAGGAACCGTTCCGGCCGGGCCGTGGAGTGGTCGGGCCCCTGGCCCTCGTAGCCGTGGGGCAGGAGCATCACGAGCCCGCTCCGGCGTCGCCATTTGGCCTCGCCGCTCGCCACGAACTCGTCCACGATCACCTGGGCGCCGTTGGCGAAATCGCCGTACTGGGCCTCCCAGACCACCAGGGCCATGGGGTCCACCAGGGAGTAGCCGTACTCGAATCCGAGCACCCCGGCCTCCGAGAGCGGGCTGTCGTAGGCCCGAAACGGCGCCTGGGCCCCCTCCAGGCGCTGGAAGGCGCAGTAGGGCTCCCCGGTCTCCCGGTCGAACCACACGGCGTGGCGCTGGCTGAAGGTGCCCCGGCGGGTGTCCTCGCCGCTCAGGCGCACCGTCACCCCCTCGAGGAGAAGGGAGCCGAACGCCAGGGCCTCGGCCCCGGCCCAGTCGGTGCGGCCCTCCCCCAGGGCCGCAACCCGCCGCTCCAGAACCCGCCGGAGAATCGGGTGCAGCCCAAACCCATCGGGCGGCGACCACAGCTCCTTCCCGAGGCCCTGCAGGGTGTCCACCGGCACGCCGGTGGGGACGGGATCCGGGACATACCGGCTCCCGATGCCCTCCCACCCGGGCCAGGGTTCGGGAAGCACCCAGCGGCACGGCTCGGCCCGGGCGGCCTCGTGGGCCGCCTCGAGTTCGGCGTCGGCCGCCTCCCGGAGCGCCGCGATCTCCTCTTGGGCGAGGATCCCCTCGTCCCGGAGCCTCGCGCCGTACAAGACGGCCACGGGGGGGCGCTCCCGGATCCGCTGGTACATCAAGGGTTGGGTGAAGTAGGGTTCGTCCCCCTCGTTGTGGCCGTACCGCCGGTACCCCACCAGGTCCACCACCACGTCCTTGCCGAACCGGTCCCGGTAGTCGGCCGCCAGGCGGCCCACCCACACCGCCTCCTCCGGGTACTCGGCGTGCACGTGGAACACCGGGGCCTCGATGGCCTTGGCGAGGTCGGTGGCGTAGCGGGTGGACCGGGCCGCCTCGGGAAGCGTCGTGTACCCGATCTGGTTGTTGAGCACGATGTGCACCGTGCCGCCCGTCGTGTAGCCGTCCAGCCGGGAGAGATTCAGGGTCTCGGCCACGATGCCCTGGCCGGCGAAGGCGGCGTCGCCGTGGACCAGCACCGCCACGGTGGCCTTGCTCCCGCCCTCCCGGTCCTGGAACGCCCGGACGATGCCCTCGACGACGGGGTTCACGGCCTCGAGGTGGCTCGGGTTTTCGGGCACGGTCACGGCGACCTCCCGCTCCCCGTACCGGACCCGTCCCCGGTAGCCCTGGTGGTACTTGACGTCGCCCCCCCCGGGGAGGGCCTCCGGGTCGTAGGTGGCCTCGAAGGCGCACAGAACGTCCCGGAGGTCGCGCCCCAGGAGGTTCACCTGGAGGTTCAATCGGCCCCGGTGGGCCATGCCCAGGACCACGTGCCGCCCCCCCCGGGCCCCGAGCCGCAACACGAGGGCCGCCACCAGGGGCAGCAGGGTTTCCGTGCCCTCCAGGCTGAAGCGGGTCTGGCCCGGGTAGCGCTTCTGGAGGAACTCCTCGAAGGCCTGGGCCCGCACGAGGAGCTCGAGCACGTGGCGCCGTTCCGGCTCGGTGAGGGGAGGCCGGGGGCCCTCGATCCGGTCCCGGAGCCAGTCCCGCTCCTCCGGATCGGTCACATGGGCCACCTCGAACCCCACGGGGCCGCAGTAGGTCGCCCGCAGCCGGCCCAGGACCTCGCCCACCGGTTCCGGCCCCCGGGTGACCCCCGGCACCTCGACGGCCCGGTCCAGGTCCTCCGGCCCGAGCCCCACCGCGGCCGGTTCCAGGAGCGGATGGGACACCGGGCACTCGGCCAGGGGGTCGAGGCACGCGAGAAGGTGCCCGAGGGATCGGTACCGGTCCACCAGGGCGAGCACCCGGCACAGGAGATCGGGTTCGCCTCCCTCCGGGCGCCCCCCCGCGAACTCGAACCCCTCAAAAAAGGCCCGCCACTCGGCCGACACCGAGGTCGGATCGGCCCGGTAGCGCTCGTACTGGGCCTCCACGAAGCCCGCGCTTTCCAAAAACCCCTCGCCCATGGTCTCCCCTACGGCTGAAAGGAAAACGACGCCGCCTCAGGATACCCCCCGGGCCCGCCGGCGCAACCGGGCGCCCGTGCCAGGTGCCAGAAGACAGACGACAGAGGACAGGGAGTTCTCGGATCTCTGACTTCTGAATTCCGGCCCCCGATACGGCAGCCGCTCCCACAGGTTGGGACAGCCGCTGACGCTGGAATCCCAAAGGACTTTGGCGGCCGAGCCCACAACCCGCCCAGCGGGCAGCCAGCTTCCGGGGCTCAGACGCCGGCCGTTTCGGGGACCACCTCGCGGATGGGGGCGAAGGAGAACTCGGAGAGGAGGCGCCGCAGCCGGGGCTCGGTGCGGCGGAGGTTCAGGTAGTGGCGAAACCGGCTCTTGAGCCCCGCGCCCTCGATGCGGGGCTGGTCGGGGTCGAGCTCCCAGGGGTGCACGTAGAACACGAACGGCCGGCGGTCGGCCCGCAGGATCCGCCGGAGGGCCCATCGGG
>CAZUYO010000318.1:0-3454 GCA_964624725.1 uncultured Thermodesulfobacteriota bacterium | reverse complement strand
GATGCGGGCTCATGCATTCCCGTCTGCGCCTTGAGAGCGTTTTCGATCGCGAGACCTGGCGTTCGCACGTCCGAACGTCCGTACGTCCCAACGACCCAAACACCGTAAGGTTTTGCCCATGACGCCAGCGTTCGCCGTGGAAACCAACGTGGGGTACCCGATCCTGAGCGCCCTCGTGTTCGTGCCGCTCGCGGGGGCCCTGGTGGCCCTGATGCTCAAGGGCGACCGGGCGCTCAAGGCCTGGGCCCTGGCCGTGACCCTGGTCGAGGCCCTCCTCTCGATCCCGCTCTGGACCCGGTTCGACCCCTCGACCCACAAGTTCCAGTTCCTGGAACTCTCGGACTGGATCCCCACGTTCCACATCCGCTACGCCCTCGGGGTGGACGGGATCAGCCTGCTCCTGGTGCTCCTCACCACCTTCGTCATGCCCCTGTGCGTGGCGTGCTCGTGGCGGTACATCGACCGGCGGGTCAAGGAGTTCGTGGTCAGCCTCCTCGTGATGGAGACCGCGATGATCGGGGTGTTCGCCGCCCTCGACCTCGTGCTCTTCTACGTGTTCTGGGAGGCCATGCTCGTGCCCATGTACCTCCTGATCGCGGTGTGGGGCGGGCCCCGCAAGGTGTACGCCTCGATCAAGTTCTTCCTCTACACCCTGGCCGGGAGCGTCATGCTTCTGGTGGCCGTGATCGCGCTCTACCTCAAGACCGGCACGTTCCTGATTCCCGAGCTCATGGAGCAGGGGTACTCGTTCGCGTTCCAGTTCTGGGTGTTCCTGGCCTTCGCCCTGGCGTTCGCGATCAAGGTGCCCATGTTCCCGTTCCACACATGGCTTCCGGCGGCCCACGTGGAGGCCCCCACGGCCGGCAGCGTGATCCTGGCGAGCGTGCTCCTCAAGATGGGCACCTACGGGTTCCTGCGGTTCTGCCTGCCCATGACCCCGGCCGCCGTGGCCTACCTGGCCCCGGTGTTCCTGTGGGGGTCGGTGGCCTCCATCCTCTACGGCGGGTTCGTGGCCCTGGGCCAGACCGACATGAAGAAGCTCATCGCCTACTCCTCGGTGGGCCACATGGGGTTCGTGACCCTGGGCATCTTCCTCGCCAACCAGCGGGGCATCGAGGGGGCGATCCTCCAGATGGTGAACCACGGCATCACCACGGGGGCGCTGTTCATCTGCGTGGGCATCCTCTACGAGCGCACCCACAGCCGGCTCATCGCCGACAACTCGGCCGTGGGGGCGTTCATGCCGGTGTACGTGGCGTTCCTGGGGCTCTTTAGCCTCTCGTCGCTGGCCTTCCCCGGCACCAACTCGTTCGTGGGGGAACTCCTGGTGCTGGTGGGCGCGTTCCGGGAGAACAAGCTCCTGGCGGCCTTCGTGATCCCCGGGGCCCTCCTGGCGGCCACCTACATGCTCCGGCTCCTCCAGAAGATCATCTGGGACCGGGTGAGCGGCCACCACCACGGGCATGACGAGGAGGAGCACGGCGAGGCCCACGAGGCCCACCACCGGCACCTCTTCGACCTGGACCTGCGGGAAGGCGCCATGCTCGCGTTCCTGTCGGTGTTCGTGTTCTGGATCGGCCTGAATCCCAAGCCGTTTCTCCGGGTGATGGACCAAAGCGTCTCCCACGTGATCGCCCAGGCCCAGGCCGCCGAGGGCCTTCCCGAGGGCGGCATGACCGGGCTCATGAACGCCCTGTTCCCCTCGGCCGGCCACCACGGCGGGGAGCACGGGGCGGAGCACGCCGGGGAACCCGGAGCCGAACACGCCCCCGAGGCCCCCACGGGCCACGGGGAGTGAGGCGGGGACGCTGGGAAGCTAGGAGGCGAGGAGGCTAGGAGGCTAGGAAGCAGCCACGCTGCCTAGCTGCCCAGCCGCCTAGCCATTCACGATTCACGATTCACGACTCACGTCCAACCACCGGATGCCCATCATGGCCTTTGCGCACGAAACCGTGTTGAGCCTGAGCTGTCTGGCCCTTTTTTTCCTGACCCTGGCCAAGACCCGGCCGGGAACGGCCCGGGCCGCGGCCCTGGGGCTTTCGGCCCTGGCCGTGGTCACGGCCCTGTGGGGCCTGGGGGCCCGGGGGGAACTCTTCGCCGGGGCGTACCGGGTGGACGCCCTGAGCCAGGGGGTGAAGCTCCTGGTGGCCCTGGGGTTCTTCCTGGCCGTGGCCTTCGGCGAGGGGGTCCGGGGGGTTCAGGCCGAGCACGAGCCCGAGTACTTTCTGTTCCTCGGCGTGAGCACCTTGGGGCTTACGTTCCTTGCGAGCGGGTTCGAACTCCTGACGATCTACATCGCACTGGAACTCTCGTCCTACGCCCTCTACGTCCTCGTGCCCCTGCGGCGCGACGAGCACCTGCACCACGTGGAGGCCGGCATCAAGTACGTGCTCTTCGGCGCGGCCGCCTCGGGCGTGAGCCTCTTCGGCATGAGCTACGTGTTCGGGCTCGCCCACACCACCCGGGTGGATGAACTCCTCCGGCTCTACCCCGAGATCGCGGCCTCCCCCCTGGGCCTTCTGGGCCTCACGATGATGCTCGGCGGGTTCTTCTACAAGCTGGCCCTGTTCCCGTTCCACTTCTGGACCCCCGACATCTACCAGGGCGCGGCCAACGAGACCTCCGGGGTCATCGCCACCCTGCCCAAGGTGGGCGCCGTGGTCGTGCTGATCCGGCTCACCGGGCTCGGGGGGGGCGACGGCGGGTTCGCCACGGTGCTCACCCTCCTGGCCGTGCTGTCCATGACCTACGGGAACCTGGTGGCCCTGGTGCAGGAGGACCTCAAGCGGCTCCTGGCCTACTCGTCCATCTCCCACGCCGGGTTCATGATCACCGGCATCCTGGCCGGGACGGCCCGGGGGTACGCCGGGGCCCTCTACTACGTGGCGGGGTATCTCCTCATGAACCTCGCCCTGTTCCACGTGATCTACGCCCTCGCGCCCAAGGGCGAGAACGTGACCCTGGCCCATCTGCGGGGGCTCTACCGCCGGTCGCCCCTGCTCGCGCTCACCCTGGCCGTGGCGGCCTTCGGGCTCGCCGGCATCCCGCCCACGGCCGGGTTCGCCGGCAAGTTCTTCGTGCTCGCGGCGGCCCTGGAGAAGGGGCACCTGGCGCTCGTCATCTTTGGCGCCCTCAACACCGCGATCTCGATCTACTACTACCTGAAGATGGTCAAGGCGGCCTACAGCCCCGAGGAAACCGAGGGAGGGGAGGCCCCGGCCGGCCGGGTGGCGCTCTCGCCCCTGGGCTGGGCCCTGGGCTGCGCCTTCGTGGTGGCGATCCTCGTGGTGGGGTCGCTCCCGGGCCCGGTGCTCGGCTGGTTCCACCGGGCCATCACCTGGGTCGCCTGATCCGGCTTCGTTCCGCTTCGGACCTCGGATGGTCCGCCGGCCGCGCCCCCCTGGGTGCGGCCGCATTGTTTTGGGCGACGGCTTTCGGTGCGCGGTCGTCGGTC
>CAZUYO010000317.1:0-3473 GCA_964624725.1 uncultured Thermodesulfobacteriota bacterium | reverse complement strand
AGCCGGAGGCCCCCCCACACCCCGGCCACGAGCCCCGCCGCCCCGGCGAGGGCCGTCAGGTCCCCGGCCGCCAACCGGAGCATCATCTTGATGGGGCACCCGATGAAGACGGCCGAGCCCACGATCATGAGAAACCCGAGGCCCAGGAGGTGGGCCCCGGCCGCCCGGACCCGGGGCCGGAACTCCCGGGTCGCCAGGGCCGCCGCCGCGCTGCCCAGGAAGAACCCCAGGAGCTCCGGCCGCAGGTACTGCATCCGGGGGTTGGGGTGGAGGCCCAGGGCCCCGACGGCGTTCTCGAGGAAGCAGGAGATGCAGATCCCGGTGTTGGCCGGGTTGCCCCAGTAGGCCAGGAGGCTCCCGAAGAGCCCCATCAGGGCCCCGGCGGCCAGGATCCAGGGCAGGGACCGATCCCGGGTCATCGGGCGGAAACCTCCGGCTGGGAGGGGCGCACCCCCGGCCGGGCCGCGGCCCAGCGACCGGTGGCCGACGTGACCCCGGCCCCCCTCATTCGCACCCCCCGGCGAGCCGGCGCTGGAGCGCGTAGAGCTTTCGCACCTCCGGCGGGGGGTCCTGGGCCCACGGGCCGCTCCGGATGGCCTGGAGCCGCTCGGCCATCACGGCGCCCGACCGAAACGGCCCGGTGCGGTCGGCCGCGGCGGGGTTTTCGTCCACGGCCCGGGCGTACCGGGCCACGGCCTCGGCCCAGGCGCCCCGGCGGTAGGCGGCCTCCCCGAGCCAGAACCAGGCCCAGGCCGGGTACGGCCCGGCCTCGGCCCGGCGCCGGAGTTCCAGCACCGCGGCCGCGTCGTCGCCCGCCTGGAGCCGGGCCACGGCGTCCCGGTAGCTCGCCTCCACGGCGGCGGGCTCCACCCGGGCGGCGCAGGGATCGGGCCGGGCCCGGGCGTCCCGGCCGAGTCCCGGCAGCTCGAGGGCGGCCCAGGCGGCAAAGAGGGCGGCCAGCCCCACCAGCACCCAGCGTTCCCGGTTCACCGCCTCAGTACTCCTCGTAGGGGGGCAGCTTGGCCCGCTTGGCCCAGGCCCGGATCCGGTCGTAGTCCGCATCGGTCACGGCCTCGAACCCGGTCACGAGGGCCCGCCGGAGCACCCGGAGCCGCTCGCCCCCCACCTCGGCCGTGGTCTCCGGGGTCAGGGCCAGAAGGGCGTCGCGCACCCGGTCCACCCACTCCCCGGGCACGTCGGGCCGGGCGCCCACGGTGCAGTAGGGGGCGAGGTCGCTCTTGGCCAGGATCACGAAGTCGTCGGGCGCGATCTTGCCCTCGGCCGTCATCTCCTCCAGGTCGATCATGGGCGCGGCCCCGGCGTCGAAGGCGCCGTAGAGGACGCCGTAGATCACCTTCTCGTGCTTCCAGGAGCCGTGGGGGATGGCGTAGTAGCCGAGATCGGTCTCGGGGTCGATGCCGTTTTCCAGAAGCAGCGCGTACTGGGCCAGGAACCCGAAGGGGGCCCACTGGGGCCCGAACACGAACCGCTTGCCCTTGAGGTCGGCCAGGGTGCGGATGCCCGCGCCCTTGCGGGCGATCACGGCGCCCAGGGTCCGGGCGCCGAAGGCCCCGCGCTTGTCGGCGGCCACCACCCGCAGGCCGTGGCGCTCGTGGAGGGTCACGTACAGCGTCGAGTTCGTGTGGGTGAAGTCGAGCTCGCCCCGGACGTAGGCCTCCTCCACGTCCACCGTGTCGAGGTACACCGGCTCGAACCGGGCGCCCGTGGCCTCGGAGAGGTAGGCCGTGAGGGGGGCGAACCGGGCCTCGGTCTCGGCCCGGGAGTTGCAGATCATGTACCCGATCCGGAAGGTGCGCGGCTCCCGGCACCCGGCGAGGAGCGCGGCCACCAGAAGCGCCAGGACGGCCCTACGGCGCATCGAGCACCACCTTGCGGGCCGCGGCCCGGGGCGTGTCGGCCGAACCGGCCGCGGCACGGTACGCCTCGGAGCCGAACAGGGCCGGCATGCGGCCCAGGGCCCGCTCCACCAGGGTGAACCGGAGATCGTCGAGCACCTCGGGCCGGAGCCAGAACGAGGCGGGCCCGACGCCGGGGACGACCCCGGCCGGCCGGACCACCAGGCCCTCGGGCGTCCCGGTCCCCTCGGGAACCAGGGCCACGTCGGCCCGGCCGTCGGCCACGGCCGCGCCCGGGTCCGGGGCCTCCACGAACTCCACCCCGGTGCCGGCCCGGTCCTCCACGTAGTAGCCGAACACGTAGGCCGCAAGCGGGGCCGGGCCCCCCACGGCCACCTTGAGCCGGGGGCCGAAGCAGGCCGCGGCCGGGCCCGCCGCAACCAGCGCGGCCGCCAGGGCCGCCGCGAGGAGTCGCGCCATCACACCACCTTGCCGGGGTTCAGGATGCCCAGGGGATCGAAGGCGGCCTTGATCGAGGCCATGAGCGCCAGGGCCCGCTCCGGAAGGAACCGTTGGAGGTGGGGCTTTTTGAGCACCCCGATGCCGTGCTCCCCCGAGGGGAGCCCCCCGAGGCGGCGCACGGCCTCCATGACCTCGTCCAGGGCCCGGGGCAGGCGCTCGGCCCAGTCGGCCTCCGAAAGGTCCTGCCGCAGGAAGTTCACGTGTACGTTGCCGTCGCCCGCGTGGCCGAAGTTCGCGGCCACGAGCCCGTGGCGCCGGCCGGCCTGCCGCACGGCCTCCACGAGCTCCGGCACCCGGGCCCGGGGCACCACCACGTCGGCCTTGCCGAGCTGCCGGCCCCAGGCCCGCAACGCCTCCCCGAGGCACCGGCGGCTCTCCCACAGCCGGTCGCGCTGGCCCGGGTCCTCGGCCGCGAGCACGTCCAGGGCCCCGTGGTCCTGGACCACCTCGGCCACCCGTTCCATCTCGGCGTCGAGATCCCGGCCGTCCAGCTCCACGAAAACATACGCCCCGGCGGCCGGGCCGCCGGGGAGGTCGCGGCCGAGGTACCTCCGGGCCGCCTCGATGGTTACGTCGTCCATGAACTCGGCGGCCGCCGGCACCACACGGGCCCGCAGGATCGCGGTGACCGCCCGGGCGGCCTCGTGGATCGAGGGGAACGGGGCGAGGAGCACCACCTCCCGCTCCGGCCGGGGCACGAGCCGCAGGGTGATCCGGGTGATCACCCCGAGGGTGCCCTCGCTGCCGATGAAGAGGTCCTTGAGGTGGTAGCCGCTCGCGTCCTTGACGTTCTTGCCCCCGATGTGGAGGGTCTCGCCGTCGGGCAGCACGGCCTCCAGGCCCAGCACGTAGTCCCGGGTGGTGCCGTACTTCACGGCCCGGGCGCCCCCCGCGCCCACGGCCACGTTGCCGCCGATGGAGCAGCTCTCCAGGCTCGCCGGGTCCGGGGGGTAGAAGAGCCCGAACCGCCGGGCCTCCTCGTCGATCCGGGCCGTGACCACCCCGGGCTCCACCGTGATCGTGAGGTTCTCGGGGTCGAGCTCCAGGATCCGGTCGAGGCGCTCCAGGCTCAGCACCACCCCGCCCCCCACGGCC
>CAZUYO010000316.1:0-3476 GCA_964624725.1 uncultured Thermodesulfobacteriota bacterium | reverse complement strand
GATCCAGAGGCCGGAGGCGAGGCCGAGGAGGGGGAGGAAGGGGAGGATTCGGGGACCGAGGGCGGACACGGGGAGCCCCCGCCGAAGCCCCTCTTAGCCTTGGGGCTTGGGGGGCCGGAAGAAGGCCCGGGGGATCATCGCCTTCTCCCGTTGGCGGAGCACCCGCTCCAACTCGGCGCGCAGGTCCTCGCGCACGAACCGGACCACCTCGTCCAGGTGCTCCTGGAGTTCCTCGATGGTGCGGCGCATCTCGAGGATGACCTGGATCCCGGCCAGGTTCACCCCGAGGTCGTTGCGCAGGCGCTGGATCCGGCGGACCGTCTCGATGGTGTCCTCGTCGTAGAGGTACGCCCGCCCCTCCCGGGCCGCGGGCTCGATCAGCCCGGCCTCCCGGTACACCCGCAGGGTCGAGGCGCTCACCCCCGTGGTCTCCACGAGCTCCCGAACCCGGATCAACCGAACCGCCTTGTCCATCACTCCCTCCCCAGTCTTCGCTGGAACTTCCGCTGGAACGCTGGGAGGCTGGAAGGCCAGAAGGCTGAAACCCCTTTCGATTCCAGCTTGGTAGCCTGCATCATCCCGTTACAGCGACCACGATGGACCACCGGCGGCCCGCGTACAGAGAGCCTGCGGAGGCACCGGGTGCGCCCCACCTCCGGAGGCCAGCCCCCTAGAGTTTCCCGCGCAGGCCCTCGAGCACCTTTCGGACCTCGGGATCGAGCCGCCGGGGGATCTTGACCCGGACCTCCGCGTAGAGGTCGCCCTTTCCCGGCACCCCCTTGCCGCGGATGCGAAACCGCTGGCCGTTCTGGGTGCCGGCCGGCACCTTCATCCGCACGGGGCCGTCCAGCGTGGGCACCTCCACCGTGCCCCCGAGCAGCGCGTCCAGGAGGTCCACGTCCACCGGGGTCACCAGATCGTTCCCCTCGCGCCGGAACCGCGGGTCCGGGGCCACGTGGACCCGGATGTAGAGGTCGCCCGGGGGCCCCCCGGACGCTCCGGCCTCCCCCTTTCCGGCCACCCGAACGCGGGACCCCTCGGTCACCCCCGCCGGGATGCGCACCCGGATCCGTTCGGCCCGGGGCACCGTGCCCCGGCCGGCGCACCGCTCGCAGGCCGGACCGGGCGTCCGGCCGGTGCCCCGGCAGGCGGGGCAGCTCTGCTGCACCGAGATCACCCCCCGGGACGAACGCACGACCCCGCGGCCGCCGCACCGGGGGCAGGTGCCGCCACCCGCGCCGGGCTTGTACCCGCTCCCGCCGCAGGCGTCGCAGGAGGCGTTGCGGCGGAACGAGATCTCCTTCTCCGTACCCTTCACGGCTTCGGTCAGGGACACGGTCATCTCGTACTCGAGATCGGTCCCCTTCCGCGGCCCGGACGGGCGAAACCCGGCCGTCTCCCCGAACAGGTCGGAAAAGAGGTCCGAGAAGTCGAACCCCCCGAACCCTCCCGAGCGGAACTCCTCCCACCGGGGCCCGGCGCCCGCGCCGGCCCCCTGGCCGAAGGCCGCGTGGCCCATGGCGTCGTACTGGGCCCGCTTCTCGGGATCGGAGAGCACGTCGTAGGCCTCGGAGATCTCCTTGAACCGCTCCTCGGCCTCCTTGTTCCCCGGGTTCACGTCGGGGTGGTATTTTCGGGCGAGCTTCCGGTAGGCCTTCTTGATCTCATCGGCCGAGGCGTTTCGCCCCACGCCGAGAACCTCGTAGTAGTCCCGTTTCGCGGCCATCGAATCGGACCCCTCCTGGCGTCGTGGTCCCCCCCGCTCGGCGCCGAAACGTAGGCACCCCCCGCGGGGCTGTCAACGCCCCGGCGGCTACGGCGACCCCGCCTCGGCCACCCCGGCCTCCCGGAGCACGGCTTCGAGCTCCTCGGCCGTCCAGAACCCCACCTGGTTGAACCGGACCCGGCCCTCCGGGTCCACGATCACGAGTACCGGGACGCACTTCACCCCGTACTTTTTCGCGAGCTCGGGCTCCCTGTCCGCGTCGTGGACCCGGCGCACGATCCGGGGGTGCCGCGCCAGCACCTCCTCGATCGTGGGCTCCAGCTGGTCGCAGGCCGGGCAGGTTTCCGACACGAACTCCCCCAGCACCGGCCGGCCCGTCTCCTTGGCCGTCCGGACCAGGGGATCGGGCTCGGCCGCCGCCGCCACCCCGAGCCACAGTCCCGCCGCCGCAAGCGCCCACCATCGCCGCATCGTCGTCCCTCCCGTCCCCCTGTCGAACGGGGGCCCACGCCCCTCGCGATTGACAGCCCCGGGGGCCCGGGGTAGCATGCGCGGACCCTCCGGCCCGCTGCCCCGACCGCCCATGAACCGCCTTCGTTCCCTCGCTCCGATCCTGCTCGTGCTCCTGTGCCTCGCCGGCCCCGGAACCCCGGCGCGCGGCGAGGATAACACCACGGGGGTCGAGGTCCAACGCCCGGCGCCGCGGCTCGTGCTCGACCCGGGCCACGGGGGGGCCGAGGCAGGGGCACGGGCCGAGGCCGGGCCCGAGGACGCGGCGGCCCTGGAGCTGGCGAAGGCCCTCGCGGCCCGCCTCGAGGCCCGGGGCCTCGTGGTGTTCCTGACCCGGGAGGCGGACCAGGACCTGCCGGAACCCCTGCGGGCCGCGTTCGCCAACTACCGGGAGGCCGACCTCTACCTCTCGGTCCACTTCTCCGGCGAGCCCCGCACCCACGCCCGGGGGTTCGAGGTGTTCGTGCCCCCGCCGCCCCCGGCCGGGGCGGACCCCCAACTCTGGGAGGCCGGGCAGGCCGGCGTCTGGGAGCGCAGCCGCCGGTGGGCCGAGGCCCTGCGCCGGCGGCTGGGGGAGACGGCGCCCCTCTTCGACCGGGGCGTCGGCACGCTGCCCCACCCGGCGCTCGAGGCCGTGACCTGCCCGGCGGCCCTGGTGGAGCTCGGATCCCTCGCCTGGCCCGAGGATGCGGGCTGGTGGCGTCGGCCCGAGGGGGCCGAGGCCCTGGCCCGCGCCGTGGCCCGGGCCGTGGACGACGTGCTGGGCCCCGGGGGGCCCGGTTCGGAAACCCCGACAACGGAATAAAGGAAGGATTCATGCGCCATGACGGAAGGGCGGCCGACCAACTTCGGCCGGTTCGGATCGAGCGGGGGGTGCTGCGCTACGCCGAGGGGAGCGCGCTGATCGAGGTGGGCCACACCCGGGTGCTCTGCGCCGCGAGCGTCGAGGACGGGGTGCCGGCGTTCCTGAAGGGCACGGGCCGGGGGTGGGTCACGGCCGAGTACGGCATGCTGCCCCGGGCCACCGAGACCCGCACCCCCCGCGAGGCGAGCCGGGGCCGGCAGGGGGGCCGCACCCTGGAGATCCAGCGGCTGATCGGCCGGTCGCTCCGGGCCGTGACCGATCTCGACTCCATGGGCGAGCGCACGGTCTGGATCGACTGCGACGTGCTCCAGGCCGACGGGGGCACCCGCACGGCCTCGATCACCGGGGCCTACGTGGCCCTGGCCGACGCGCTCC
>CAZUYO010000315.1:0-3509 GCA_964624725.1 uncultured Thermodesulfobacteriota bacterium | reverse complement strand
CGAGGAGTCCATGGACAAGGCGATCGGCATCATCGGAGGAAGCGGCCTGTACGAGATGGAGGGCCTGACCGACGTGCGGGAGGTCGAGGTGGCCACCCCGTTCGGCCCCCCGTCGGACGCGCTGATCGAGGGCCGGCTGGGCGGCCGGCGGCTCGTGTTTCTGCCCCGCCACGGCCGGGGTCACCGGTTCCTGCCCTCCGAGGTCCCCTACCGGGCCAACGTCTGGGCCCTGAAGTCCCTGGGGGTCGAGTGGGTGATCTCCATCTCGGCCGTGGGGAGCCTGGAGGAGGGGGTGGCCCCGGGCCACATCTGCCTGCCCGACCAGTTCCTCGACCGCACCTGGGGCCGGGAGAACACCTTTTTCGGCGACGGCATCGTGGGCCACGTGGCCATGGCCGATCCCATCTGCGCCGCGCTCCAGGAGGCGGTGTGGGCCACCCGGGAGGCCGTGGGCGTGCCGTTCCACCGGGGCGGCACCTACGTGTGCATCCAGGGGCCCCAGTTCAGCACCCGGGCCGAGTCCCACTGGTACCGGGCGATCGGCGCCCGGGTGATCGGCATGACCAACGCCACCGAGGCGCGGCTCGCCCGGGAGGCCGAACTCTGCTACACCACGGTGGCGCTCGTCACCGATTACGATTGCTGGCACGAAACCGAGGAAGAGGTGAGCGTGGAGGCCGTGCTCGAGGTGCTCCATAAAAACGTCGAAACGGCCCGGCGGATCGTGCGGGAGGCCGTGGCCCGGATCCCGACCGAGCGCACCTGCCCCTGCGCCGAGGCGGCCCGGTACGCGGTGCTGACCGACCCGGCCCGGATCCCGCCCGAGACCCGGCGGCGGGTGGACCTTCTGTTCGGCCGGTACCTGGGCGGGGAGGGCTGAGGATGGGCGGCGATCTTTTGGTGGTGGGGTCGGTGGCGATCGACGCCGTGGAGACCCCCTTCGGCCGGGAGGACGAGGCCCTGGGGGGCTCGGCCCTCTACTTCACCGCGGCCGCAAGCCTGTTTGCGCCGGTGCGGCTGGTGGCCGTGATCGGCGAGGATTTCCCGACGGAGCGCATCGGGTTCCTGGAGGCGCGGGGTGCCGATCTCTCGGGGCTCGTGCGGGCCCCGGGCCGGACCTTCCGGTGGAAGGGTCGCTACGGATTCGACCTCAATGAGGCCCACACCCTGGAGACCCATCTCAACGTGTTCGAGGGGTTCGAGCCGGAGCTCGGGCCGGCCCACCGGGCCTGCCCCTACGTGTTCCTCGCGAACATCGACCCCGATCTCCAGAAGCGGGTGCTGGACCAGGTGGAGGAGCCCCGGTTCGTGGCCCTCGACACCATGAACTTCTGGATCGAGGGGAAGCCCGGAAGCCTGCGGGAGGCGATCGAGCGGGTGGACATGGTGGTCCTGAACGAGGCCGAGGCCCGGATGCTGGCCGGGGAGCCCAACCTCGTGAAGGCCGCCCAGAAGATCCTCTCGTGGGGCCCGAGCGGGGTGGTGGTGAAGCGGGGCGAATACGGGGCCATGTACTTCGCCGACGGCCACGTGTTCGCCGCCCCGGCGTTTCCGCTGGAGGAGGTGTTCGACCCCACGGGCGCCGGCGACACCTTCGCCGGGGGCATGATGGGGTATCTCGCGAGCACCGGGAACCTGGAGCCCGAGAACATCCGCCGGGCCATCGTGTTCGGCTCGGCCCTGGCGAGTTTCAACGTGGAAGATTTCAGCTTCCGGCGGCTCGAGCGGCTCACCTACGACGAGGTGGCGGCCCGGTTCCGGCAGTTCCGGACGCTCACCGAGTTCGAGGCGGAGGTGGACTGATCCCTTCGGAACGATCGCCGGATGCGGGTGGGGAACTGGCTCCGGCCGGGCGCGAGTGCAGCACCCGATTCGCCGCGCCTTCGCATGCCGTCGCAGTTCGGTAGGCCGGGGCACCGGTAGCGGAAGTTCCGGATCTTCGAAAGGGATCCAAGCCTGGTGAGGGCGCGGCGACGTGGGGGGCCGCACCCGGCTCTCCACCAGCCCCCCACCCGCGGGTTCCCATGGCGAGGCGGGGGCTCCGGCAACGCTTCCGTTGGTGTTGGTACGCCAGGCCGTGCTAGGCGCAGTACCGGCTCACCTGGCGGTGGAGTTCGGTCAGGTCGGCCGATTTGGCCACGCAAGCGTTGGCCCCCTGCTCCAGCGCCTGGTGGGCCGGCTCGCAGTAGGCCGAGAACACCACCACCGGAAGGTCGGGGGCGCGCCGGCGGATCGCCCCGAGCACCGTGAGGCCGTCCATGCCGGGCATCTTGAGGTCGAGGATCACGAGATCCGGTTGGATCTCGTCGAGCAGTTCGAGCGCCCGGGCCCCGTCGGGCGCCACGACCACCTCGTGGCCCGCGAGGCTCAGTTCCTCCTGCAACAGAAACCGGATGTTTTCGTCGTCGTCGACGAAAAGGATGCGGCCCAACGCCATGACTCCTTCCTGCCCCCTCCCAGCATCCCGGCCGGGATCCAAACGGGCGCTAAGGTACCGACCGAGCGCCCGGTGTCAAGGGATTTTCTTCGCCGCCGTCCTCATCGTTTTGGCCGCGTGCGCCGGGAACAAGGAGGCCGTGCGAAACGAGGCCAAGGCCGCCTACCAGCTCGGGGTCGCGTTCCTGGCCGAGGGACGGCCCGCGCCGGCCCTGCGGGAGTTCACGAAGGCGGCCCAACTCACCCCCGAAGACCCCGAGGTCCACAACGCCCTGGGCCTGGCCTACTGGGCCCGCCGGGAGGTGGGCGAGGCCGAGCGCGCGTTCCGGAAGGCCGTGGAGCTCAAGCCCGACTACTCCGAGGCCTGGAACAACCTGGGTGCCCTGTACCTCGACATCGGCCGGTACCCCGAGGCGGTGAGCGCCCTGGAGGAGGCCCTGAAGAACGTGTTCTACGGCACCCAGGAGCGGGCCCTCACGAACCTGGGCTGGGCGCTGTACAAGCAGGGTCGGGCGGGGGAGGCGGAGCGGCGGCTCCGGGAGGCCCTGGAGGTGGCGCCCGGGTTTCCCCTGGCCCACAAGAATCTGGGCATCGTGCTTTACGAGCGGGGGGAGCTGGAGGAGGCCCGGCGGCACCTGGACGAGGCGGCGCGGCTTCTGCCCCGGGACGGCGAGGTGTTCCTGTACCGGGGGCTCGTGCGGCTCAAGGCCGGCGACCGGGAGGGGGCCCGGGCCGATTTCGAGGAGGCCTGGAAGCTCGCGCCCGGGACCGAGGTGGGCAAATCGGCGAAGACCTATCTGGACCTGACCCAGTAGGGGCAACCCCCGGCGACCAGGAGTTGCGGCCATGACCACCGGCGAACAGGAACGGCCCCCCGAGCCCCAGGGCTTTGGCGAACGGCTGCGGGCCGCCCGGGAGGCGGCCGGCCGGTCGCTCGACGACCTCGCCCGGACCACCCGGATCCGGAAAGCCTACCTGGAAGCCCTGGAGAACGAGGACTGGGGCCGGATCCCGAAGGGGGTGATCGGCCGGGGGTTCGTGCGGGTGGTGGCCAAGGAGCTCGGCGCCGATGA
>CAZUYO010000314.1:0-3534 GCA_964624725.1 uncultured Thermodesulfobacteriota bacterium | reverse complement strand
GCCCAGCCGCCTAGCCGCCCCGCCGCTCCACGCAGTCCTCCCGGCGGATGCCGTAGCGCTTCATCTTCCGGTACACGGTGGCCACGTTCATGCCCGACACCCGGGCCGCCTCCTCCACGTTGCCCTCGGTACGGCGCAGGAGCCGGCGCAGGTAGTCGATCTCGAACCGGGCCAGGGCCGCGGCGTAGGTTTCCTCGGCCGCCGCCACCCCCTCGGGGGCCCCTTCGTCGGCCTCCAGGAACTGCCGGACCACGTCGAGGCCCACCCGCTCCCGGTCCTCCACGGCGGCCGCCGCCTCCACCACGTTCTTGAGCTGGCGCACGTTCCCGGGCCAGGGGTGGTGCACCAGGGCGCGCATGGCCTCGGGCGTGAACCCGCGCAGCTTCGTGCCGAACCGCCGGTTGGCCTGGACCAGGAAATGGTTCGCCAGGAGCGGGATGTCGGAGGTGCGCTCCCGGAGGGGCGGCAGGTCCAGGGTGATCACGTTGAGCCGGTAGAACAGGTCCTCCCGGAACCGGCCCTCGCGCACGGCCGCCCTGAGGTCGGCGTTGGTGGCCGACACGATCCGCACGTCCACCCGGGTGGGGGTGCGGTCGCCGAGCCGCAGGAACTCCTTTTCCTGGAGGAACCGGAGAAGGCTCTTCTGGACCCCCATGGGCAGGTTCCCGACCTCGTCCAGGAACAGGGTGCCGCCGTCGGCCTCCTCGAGGAGCCCGGGCCGGTCCCGGTCCGCCCCGGTGTACGCCCCCTTGCGCGACCCGAAGAGCTCCCCCTCCAGGATCGACTCGGGCAGGGCGCCGCAGTTCAGGGCCACGAACCGGGCCTCCCGCCGCGGGGAGAACCGGTGGATCGCCCGGGCCACGAGCTCCTTGCCGGTGCCCGACTCGCCCGTGACGAGGACCGGCAGGTCCCGGGCCGCCACCTTCCGGGCCATTTCGAGAACCGCCCGGAGCCGCGGGCTCTCGCCCACGAGGTCCACCGTGACCGCCCGGCCCTCGAGCTCGTCCCGCAGTTCCCGGTTCTCGGCCACCAGGGCCGTGTGCTGGCGGGCGTTTCGCACCCGGTACAGGAGCTCCTCGGGCTCGAAGGGCTTGGTGAGCATGTCGTAGGCGCCCTTCCGGAGCGCCTGGATCGAGAGGTCCACGGTGGCGTAGGCCGTGATCACGATGACCGGCACGTCGGGGTCGCGGCCCCGCACCCGCTCCAGGATCTCCAGGCCGTCGATCCCGGGCATTTTGACGTCGGTCACCACCACGTCGTAGGTGCCCGGCTCGAACCGCTCCAGGGCCTCCACCGGCCGGGTGAAGGTGTCCACCCGGTAGCCCTCGTCGGCGAGCACGGTTTCCACCATCCGGCACAGGCCCGGCTCGTCGTCGATGAAGAGAATCCTCGGCTCGCGCGCCATCACCCGTTCCCCTCGTCCAGCGGCAACCGCACCACCACCCGGGCCCCTCCCTCCTCGCGGTTCTCGATCCGGATCGCGCCGCCGTGGCGCTCCACGATCTGCCGGGTGATCGGGAGCCCGAGCCCCGTGCCCCGGGGCTTGGTGGTGAAAAACGGCTCGAAAATCCG
The DNA here is from genome assembly GCA_964624725.1 of uncultured Thermodesulfobacteriota bacterium. Taxonomy (GTDB): domain Bacteria; phylum Desulfobacterota; class Deferrisomatia; order Deferrisomatales; family Deferrisomataceae; genus Deferrisoma. The sequence goes on along the minus strand of CAZUYO010000314.1, from coordinate 1,962 downwards.
GTCGCGGATCTCCTCGGGAATGCCGGGGCCCGTGTCCTCGAACCGGATCTCCACGTCCCCCTCGCCCACCGCGGTCGAGACCGTGAGCGTGCCCTCTCCCCCCATGGCGGCCCCGGCGTTGAGCACGAGGTTGAGCGCCACCTGCCGCATCTGGTCGGGGTCCAGGCGCAGGGGCGGCACGTCGGGGCTCCACCGTCGCACCACCTCGACCCGGCCCAGTTCGATGTGGTGGGCCGCGAAATCCAGGATCTCGTCCAAGAGGGCGTGGAGGTCCACCGCCTGGCGGGCCGGCCGGGGCACCCGCACGTACTGGAGGAGGTCCTGGACGATCCGGCGGCACCGCAGGCTCTCGCGCCGGATCTCCTCCACGAACCGCCGGTTGGGGTCCTCGGGGGGAAGCTTGCGCTCCATGTGGGAGGCGTAGCCCAGGATCACCCCCAGGGGGTTGTTGATCTCGTGGGCCACCCCCGAGGCGAGCACCCCCAGCGACGCGAGCTTCCCCTGCCGCCCGAGCTCCGCCTCGAGCTCCCGCACCCGCCGGAGCTCCCCCAGCATGCGGTTGAACGCGGCCGCGAGCTCCCCGAGCTCGTCCCCGCCCCTCACGTCGAGGCGCACGTCCGAGCGCCCCCGCTCCACCTCCCGCACCGCCCCGGTGAGCTCCCGGACCGGCCGGGTGATCCATCCCGCCACCCCGAAGGTGAGCCCCACCGCGACCGCCCCCACCAGGCCCACCAGCGACACCACGGCCACGAGGATCCGGCCCTCGATCAGGTTGGCCTCGGCGTAGAACTCGTCCTCGTAGGACCCCACGGCCACGATCCAGTCCCAGGGCTCGAAATACCGGTACCGCACGATCTTCCACCGGGCCTCGGGCTCCCCCTCGTTGCGCCAGGGGTACCGGATCCAGCCCTCCTTGCGCCGGCACATCTCCCGGATGAACGCCCGGCCCTCGTGGTCCCGGGCGTCGAGGATGTTCGCCCCCTCCTGGAACGGGTGAACCGTGAGCACCCCGCCGGTGGTCATGGCGTAGATGTACCCGGTGCGGCCGACCCGCTTCTCCTTGATCCGGCGCTTCAGATCCTCGAAGGCGTTGCGCTCGAAGGCCGGGTCTTCGTAGGCCTCGTCGAGGTAGGCGCCGGCCGCCACGATCCAGTCCCAGGCCGGAACGTACCGGTAGGCCACCATCTTGCGCCGCGGCGTCGCCTCCCCCCGGTCGGGGTTCCGCCAGGGGTACACGATGAAATGGACCCGGTCCGGCTCCGCCGTGGCCCGGGCGCACATCTCCCGGATGAAGGCGCGGCCCTCCTCGTCCCGGGAGCCCGAGATGTCTTGGCCCTCCAGGGCGAGGTGCACCGTGAGCACCCCGGCGCTCGTCATGGCGTAGAGGTACCCCGTGTCGCCCACGCTCACCGCCTTCAGGGCCCGGCGGGCCTCGGCCTGGGCCGCGTCGCGCGAAACCGCCCCCTCGGCCTCCCGCCGGGCCTGGGCCTCCACCAGACGGTAGGCGAGATCCAGCACGCTTTCGAGCTCGGCCCGGAGCACCCGCTTCTTGTCCTCGCGGTACACCTCGAACTGCCGGTGATGGGCCGCCAGGAGATCGAGGGCGAACTCGGCCAAGTGGTCGAGGTCGTCGCGGCTCGTGCGCGTGACCCCCTCGATCGCGAGCTCCTTGGCCAGGTACCCCACCGCCGCGGCCGCCAGCGCCATGGGCCCGAGCACCAGCGGCAGGACTACGGCCAACAGTTTCCAGCGGATCTTGACGTCGCGGAGAAATGAACCCATGGTGGCGCCGGCCCTCCCTCGGAGTCGCGCCAGGCTACCGGCGACCGCCGCGGGAGGTCAACCCACGGTTGATTTGGACCTAACTCGGTTTCGATTCACGCCCCGCAGGCGTGGTAAGGAGGGAGCCGATGGCAGCGATTCGCATCCAGGACCTCATGGAACAAACAGGGGTCAAGTTCG
>CAZUYO010000313.1:2339-3537 GCA_964624725.1 uncultured Thermodesulfobacteriota bacterium | reverse complement strand
GGGGAGCTTCCAAGCCTCCCGGCCTCCGAGCCTCCCAGCTTTCTCGCGACGCACTCACACCGAAGGAATCGCCCATGCCGAAACTCTGGACCGCGACGAACGAGGACATCCTGTCCGGCAAGGTGACCGACGTCTATTTCACCCGCACGCTGCGGGTGCTCGAGAACGAGGGGATCCACAAGCGGGTGGTGGCCGAGTTCGTGGCGAAAAGCCTGCCCGACGGGTGGGACTGGGCCATCCTGGCGGGCATGGACGAGGCCCTGGAGGTGTTGCGGCGGCTGCCCGTGACGGTGCGGGGATTGCCCGAGGGATCGGTGTTCCGGCCCTGGGACGTGGTGCTCGAGATCGAGGGGGACTACCGGGAGTTCGGGGTGTACGAGACCGCCGTCCTGGGGTTCCTGTGCCAGGCCTCGGGCATCGCCACCCAGGCGGCCCGGTGTCGGCTGGCCGCCGGCGACCGGCTCCTCGTGTCGTTCGGGGCCCGGCGCATGCACCCGGCCATCGCGCCCATGATCGAGCGCAGCGCCTACCTGGGGGGCTGCGACGGCGTGGCCACGGTGGCCGCCGCGGAGCAGCTCGGCATCGAGCCCACCGGCACCATGCCCCACGCCCTGATCCTCCTCCTCGGCGACTGCGTCGAGGCCACCCGCGCGTTCCGGCGGGCCGTGGGGCCCAAGGTGAAGCTCGTGAGCCTCATCGACACCTTCAACGACGAGAAGTTCGAGGCCGTGCGCGTGGCCGAGGCCCTGGGCCGGGACCTTTTTGCCGTGCGGCTCGACACCCCCTCGAGCCGCCGCGGGAACTTCAAGCGCATCGTGGAGGAGGTGCGCTGGGAGCTGGATCTGCGGGGGTTCGGGCACGTGGGGATCTTTTTGTCCGGGGGGCTCACCGAGGACGACCTCCGGGAGCTTCGGCCCCTGGTCCAGGGGTTCGGGGTGGGCACCTCGATCAGCGCGGCCCGCACCGTGGACTTCTCCATGGACATCGTGGAGGTGGGGGGGGAACCCCGGGCGAAGCGGGGAAAGCGCTCGGGCCGCAAGGACACCTTCGGCTGCCCGTTGTGCCTGGCGAGCCGGGTGGTGCCCCGTGGGCACCGGCCGACCGAGCCCTGCCCCTGCGGCGGCGACTGGGAGCTCCGGACGGTGGAACTGGTGCGCGACGGGGAGATCGTGGTGCCGGCGGAGACGACGCCCGTCGT
>CAZUYO010000313.1:0-2239 GCA_964624725.1 uncultured Thermodesulfobacteriota bacterium | reverse complement strand
GCCCTGCGTCGTGGGGCCCCGAAGGGGCCTGACGAGGCTTCTCGGGGAGTGAACACCGAAAGGGGGGGACGGGGTTGGGCCTCCCGGCCTCCCAGGATTCCGGCCTTCCCAGTGCACGCCGACCCGAAAGGACCGCCGATGGGAACCCACGAGTCCGTGATCTGGCTCTTCGTGCTCACCGGGTTTTACTGGGCGTACTGCCTCTTCTGGGGGGTCAAGGGGTTCTACCGGGCCCGGACCGCGGCCGACTACTTCATCGCGGGCCGCCAGATTCCCATGTGGGTGTTCGTGCTGGCGGCCACGGCCACCTCGTTCTCCGGCTGGACCTTCGTGGGCCACCCCGCCCTGGTGTGGCGCGACGGCCTGCCCTACGCCTTCGCCGCGTTCTACGTGATCGCGATCCCGTTCACCGGGGTCATCTTCCTCAAGCGCATCTGGATGATGGGGAAGCGCCACGGGTACGTGACCCCGGGGGAGATGTACGGCGACTACTTCCGCAGCGACGCCATGCGCTGGCTCACGGTGGTGGTGGCGCTCGTCTACGCGGTGCCGTACCTGGGCCTCCAGTTCAAGGCGTCGGGGGTGCTGTTCAACGTGCTGAGCCGGGGCGTGGTGGACGTGAACTTCGGCATGTGGGCCCTGTCGATCGTGGTGCTCCTCTACGTGGTGCTGGGGGGGCTGCGGTCGGTGGCCTACGTCGACACGGCCCAATGCATCCTGCTCATGGCCGGCATCGTGGCGATCGGGGTCATCGCGTTGGTGAAGGTGGGGGGATGGGGCCCGTTCACCCAGGCGCTGGCCGACATGGTGCGGGGCGACCTGGCCGGGGGCACCGATCTTCTGGGCCGGCCCGCCCTCACGCCCCAGGGGTACCACCGGCTCGTCGCCGTGCCCGGCGCGATCCAGGCGGTGCCGAGCGCCGACCAGGCCGTGGGGGGCATGTGGACCGGCACCATGATCCTCACCTACCTCTTCGCCCTCATGGGCATCCAGGCCTCCCCGGCGTTCACCATGTGGGCGTTTTCCAACACGAACCCCAAACCCTTCGCGCCCCAGCAGGTGTGGGCCAGCGCCCTGGGGGTGGGGGCGTGCCTGTTCCTCTTCTCGACCCTCCAGGGCCTCGGCGGCTGGGCCCTGGTGAAGCGGGGCGCGATCCCCCTGGATCTCCTGGCGGACGGAAGGCAGGAGAACCTGGTGCCCGCCCTCATCAACCTGGTGAGCGATCAGGCCCCGATGTTCGTGGGGTTCCTGGCCATCTGTGCCCTGGCGGCGATGCAGTCCACCGGGTCGGCCTACATGTCCACCACGGCGGGCATGATCACCCGGGATCTGTACGTGCGCTACCTCAACCCCCACGCCACCGCCGGGCAGCAGAAGTTCTGGGGCCGGGTGTGGGTGGTGGTGATCACCCTGGCCGCGCTCCTGGTGGCCACCTACTCCGAGGACGCCCTGGTGCTCCTGGGGGGGCTCGCGGTGTCGTTCGGCACCCAGATGTGGGTGCCGCTTCTCGCCACCCTGTACGTGCCCTGGTTCACGCGGGAGGGGGTGGTGGCGGGGTTGGTTGCGGGCATGCTGGCCGTGATCCTGACCTACCCGTTCCACTGGGCCCCGTTCGTGGCGCTCCACCGGGCGCTCGGCTTCGGGGCCTACCCGCTCACGATCCACTGCGCCGGGTGGGGGATCCTCGCGAACCTGGTCGTGGCCGTGGGGGTTTCGGCCGTGACCCAGCCCGACCGCAAGGAGTACCTGCGGCGCCTCAACTACCACCGGTATCTCCGGGATCACGCGGCGGTTTCCCGGGAGAAGGCGCCCCTGAAGCGGGTGGCCTGGGCCTTGGTGCTCCTGTGGTTCGGGTTCGGGATCGGCCCGCTGGCCGTGGTGGGGAATACCTTTTTCGGCCTGATGAATCCCAACGATCCGGGCACCTGGCCCCTCGGGGTTCCGCCCCTGTGGTGGTGGCAGCTCGTGTGGTGGGCCTTCGGGATCTACATGATGTGGTTCCTGGCCTACAAGCTGGAGCTCAGCACCCGGTTCGGCCGGGTGGAGGTGCTGCGCGAGGACTACCAGGAGGCCTACCACGCCGAGGAGGCCCCGATCCGGCTCGACGTGGAGGAGCCGGGGGGCTGATACCCAGTTGCGTTCGAACAGACACCCATCCCGGACCGAACAAGGAAACGGTAGCTTTGAACGCAACTGGGTCTGAGGGGGGCCGGGCCGGAGGGACCCCGCGGGATCAGAT
>CAZUYO010000312.1:0-3549 GCA_964624725.1 uncultured Thermodesulfobacteriota bacterium | reverse complement strand
TTCCGAGGCGCGATCCGGGCCGAAGGCCCGCCTATCAGGCGTCAGCGAACAGAAGACGGAAGACAGAAGACATGGGGCGTGGGCCCGGGGGGGGCAGCCGTAGGAGCGGCGTCCTCGCCGCGACCCGGGCCGCAGGCCCGAAAACCTGGATTGTTGCGGCCGGAAGGCCGCTCCCACAGTTGGGGCTGGCGCCCTGGGTGGGCCGAAGGGGGGGGCCGCCCCGCCGCCCAGCCGAAAGCCGCCAAGCCGTATGAAGCCTGCTCCATTGAGGGAAGCAACATGCTTCTGAGCCTCCCAGCTTCCCAGCTTCCCAGCCTCCTGGCCGCCCAGCCATGTTCGGCCTGACCGACGCCCAGTTCTTCGCGTTCCTGCTGGTGCTCCTTCGCACCGCCTCGCTCTTTTCCTTCGCGCCGGTGTTCTCGAGCCCGTTTGTGCCGGTGCAGGTCAAGGCCGCCGCGGCCCTGGGCCTGAGCGTCGGGCTCACCGGCCTCGGGCTTGCCCCGGCCGTGGAGGTGCCGGCCACGACGCTGGGCGTCGCGGCGCTCGCCGGCCGGGAGGTGGTGGTGGGGATCCTGGCCGGGTTCGTGGCCCGGCTCGTGTTCGCGGCCGTCCAGTTCGGGGGCCAGCTCGTGGGGTTTCAGATGGGGCTCGGGATCGTGAGCGTCATGGATCCCCAGTTCGAGACCCAGATCTCGGTGGTGAGCCAGCTCGAGTTCATCCTGGCGCTGCTCCTTTTCCTCTCGGTGGGGGGCGACGGCATGCTCATCGAGGCCTTCGCCGCGAACCTCCGGGCCGTGCCGCCGGGCGACTGGTGGACCTCGGCGGCCGTGGCCCAGGCCCTCGTGACCCTCACCGGCGAGGTGTTCCGGCTCGGGCTCGCGCTCGCGGCGCCCGTGGTGGCGGCGATCTTCGCCTCCCACGTGATCCTGGGGGTGTTCGCCCGGGCCGTGCCCCAGATGAACATGCTGATCCTGGGGTTCCCGCTCCAGATCCTCGTGGGGTTCACGGTGCTGGGGCTCTCGCTGGGGCCCTGGGGCCGGGCGTTCCTCCGGGCGCTCCAGGACGCGTTCCGGGCCCTCGAGGCCCTGGGCCGGGTGTGGGGGTAAGCCGTGGCGGCCGACGATCAGGAACGAACCGAAGCCGCAACCCCGAAACGCCGGCGGGAGGCCCGGGAGGAGGGGCAGGTCGCCCGCAGCCCCGAGGTGCTCACGGCCTTCGTGCTGGGGGCCGGGGTGCTCGGGGTGTGGGTGGGGGCGGGGCACCTCTACCGGGAGATGGCCGGGCTCACCGCCGACGTGATCCGGCTCGGGGCCGGGCTCGAGCTCACCCGGGACACCGCCGTGACGCTGGCCCTGCGGGTGTTCCGGGCCCTCCTGAGCGGCCTTGCCCCGGTGTTTCTCGCGGCCCTGGTGGGGGGCATCGCCGGCAACGTGGCCCAGGTGGGGTTCCTCGTCTCCTTCAAGGCCATCACCCCCAACCCCGACCGCCTGAACCCCTTCACCGGGTTCAAGAACCTGTTCCAGTGGTCCAAGGTGGTGGACCTGGGGAAGAACCTCCTCAAGGTGGTGGCCGTGGGGTGGGCCGCCTACCTGGCCCTCAAGGGCCACCTCTGGGAGTTCCCGTCGCTCGCGGGCCTGCCGCCCAACACGCTCCTCGAGTTCCTGCTCCTCCGGGTGGCCTTCCCCATCCTCAAGAACGTGCTCCTCGTGTACGTGGCCATCGCGATCCTGGACTACGCGTTTCAGCGGTGGGAGTTCGAGAAGAAGATCCGGATGACCAAGCAGGAGATCAAGGACGAGTACAAGGAGACCGAGGGCGACCCCCTGATCCGCAGCCGCATCCGGAGCCTCCAGCGCGAGATGGCCCGGCGCCGCATGATGGCCGAGGTGCCCCGGTCCGACGTGGTCATCACGAACCCCACCCACTTCGCCGTGGCCCTGCGGTACGTGCCGGGCGAGATGGACGCGCCCGAGGTCACGGCCAAGGGCGCCGACAAGGTGGCCGAGAAGATCCTCGAGGTGGCCCGGGAGCACGGGGTGCCCGTGGTGGAGGACCCGCCCGTGGCCCGGGCCCTCTACCGCCAGACCGAGCCCGGCGACCGGATCCCGGTGGACCTCTTCCAAGCCGTGGCCGAGATCCTGGCCCACGTGTACCGGCTCACCGGAAAACTCCCCGGAGGGGAGGAGCGGCCAGGCGGCTAGGCGGCTGGGCGGCTGGGCGGCTCGGCGGCTCGGCGGCTCGGCGGCTCGGCGCGCCCGTGTCAGGGATCGGTGGACAGAGGACAGAAGAGAGAAGACAGGGCTCTCCCTGTCCTCTGTCCTCCGCTTTCTGGCCCCGGCGGTAGGAGCGGCGTCCACGCCGCGATCCGGGCCGAAGGCCCGCCCCTAGCACCCTGTCCCCCTCCCACGAGAGGGGAGGGGGCGCCGCTTCGCGCCGGCAGGAACCCCGTGCCGTCTGTCCCCCTCTCCCCCCAGGGGGGAGAGGGCCGGGGTGAGGGGCGCAGGCCGCGGGAGCGCCTTCCAAGGCGCGATCCGGGCCGAGAGGCCCGAAAACGTGGATTATCGCGGCCGGAAGGCCGCTCCCACAGTTGGGGGATTTGGGGGACGCGCTCTCGGTGGGGGGCGAAGGGGGTCATCCGCCTCGCCGCCCAGCCGCCCAGCCGCCAAGCCAACACGAGGTTCCCATGGTCGCCCTGTCCACCGCGTACTTCACGCTTCGCTCGCCCGAGCCCGCGGGGGCCGAGATGGCCGACGGCCTCCGGCGCCTGGGGTTTGGGGCCGTGGAGATCGACTACCGGGTCACGGCCGAGCAGATGCGCGCGCTCCGGCCGGCGCTCGCCGCGGCCGGCATCGCCGTGGCCTCCGTCCACGCCCCCTTTCCCCGGGACCCCTGGGCCGACCCCCGCCGGGCCCACCTGGAGGGCCCCAAGCTCACCTCCCCCGACCCCGACGAGCGCCGCGCCGCCGTGCGGTTCGTGGCCGAGAGCCTGGCCTGGGCCGAGGACCTGGGGGCGCCCGTGGTCGTGGTGCACGTGGGCGCGGTGGAGTGGCCGGGCGAGCCCGACCCCCTCGACCTGGAGCGGCGGTTCCGCGAGGCCGGCCGCGAGGGGCCGGGCTACGAAGACCTTCGCCGGGCCGTGGCCGAGGCCCGGGAGCGGTGGGCCCCCCGGTTTCGGGACGCGGCCCTTTCGAGCCTCGACCGGCTCGCGGCCGAGGCCCTGCGCCGCGGCGTCGCCCTGGGCCTCGAGAACCGCTACCACCCGGCCGAGATCCCCTCGGCCGACGAACTCGCGCTCTTCTTCCGGGAGCTCGACGGCGCCCCCCTGGGCTACTGGCACGACACCGGCCACGCCGCGGCCCAGACCTGCCTCGGGTTCCAGGAGAGCCCCGAGGAACTCCTGGAACGGTTCGCGGACCGGGTGGCGGGGTTCCACCTCCACGACGCCGTGGGCCTCGACGACCACCGGGCCCCGGGGGAGGGCGAACTCGACTTCGCGCCCCTGGCCCCCCACTTTCGAGACGATCGGCCCTGGGTCCTGGAGATCCACCC
>CAZUYO010000311.1:0-3564 GCA_964624725.1 uncultured Thermodesulfobacteriota bacterium | reverse complement strand
AGCCCGGCCGAGGCATGGAGAACCCCGGTGCTCGGGGGCGGCACGCACCCCGGCACCGACGGCGCGGCGGGCCGAATCCGGGCGGATGCCGGGGGGAGGTGGGAAATCGGATTCCCACTTTGGGAAACCCACCGGGTCTCCGGGCAGATGTCGCGGGACCGCCGGCCGGAAGGCGTCCGCGCGGCGCTTGACCCCCGCGGGACGGTGTGTGAGCATCAGCGGTTCCTTTGGAATCGTTCGCGAACGGAGCCCCCCGTGCCCGATGCCGTCCTGTTCCTCGCCCACGGGAGTCGATCCACCGAGGCCAACCGGTTCGTCCGGGACCGGGTCGAGGCCCTCCGGGCGCGGTGGCCCGGGGTGGCGGTGGAGGCGGCGTTCCTGCAACTGGCCGAGCCCGGGATCGCCGAGGCGCTGGGGCGGCTTGCCGCGGCCGGGGCCCGGCGGGTCGCGGTGGTGCCGCTCTTCCTGGCACCGGGAAACCACGTGCGCGAGGACGTCCCCGCCGCCCTGCGGGAGGCCGCCGCGGCCCACCCGGGGCTCGAGGTGGTCCTGACCGCCCCCCTGGGGGAGGCCGACGAGGTCTGGGCCGCCGCAGCCGAACTCGCCCGGGCGGCCCTCGGGGCCGGCCCCTCGAAAGGAGATCGAACCATGAAGCGTTGGGGCTACGACGTCGCCCCCCACGAGATCGAGGCCCGCAGCTTCGAGATCATCGAGGGCCTGGCGGACCTCTCCCGGTTCTCCCCGGCCGAGAAGGCCCTGGTGCAGCGGGTCATCCACGCCACCGGAGATCCCGGGTTCGCGGACCTCCTCGCCTGGAGCCCGGGCGCGGTGGAGGCCGGGGTGGAGGCGTTCCGGGCCGGCGCGCCGGTGGTCACCGACGTGGAGATGGCCCGGGCCGGGGTGAGCAAGGCCCGGGCGGCGAAACTCGGCTCCGAGGTCCACTGTTTCCTGAACGCCCCCGGTGTGCCCGAGGAGGCCCGGGAGCGGGGCGTCACCCGGTCGATCGCGGCCGCCGAGCGGGCCGTGGCCGCCTGCCCCGACGCCGTGTTCGCCTTCGGGAACGCCCCCACGGCGCTCTTCCGGCTCCTGGAACTCGTGGACGAGGGCCGGGCCCGGCCCCGGCTCGTGATCGGGGTGGTGGTGGGGTTCGTGGGGGCGGCCGAGTCCAAGGAGGCCCTCATGGCCCGCACGGATCTGCCCTGGATCGCGGTGCGGGGCAACAAGGGCGGCAGCAACGTGGCCGCGGCCTGCGTGAACGCCCTGATGAAAACGGCCCTGGAGGGGGCCCCGGCGTGAGCCGGAAGCTCCGCTCGGGGTTCACCACGGGGGCCTGCGCCGCGGCCGCGGCCAAGGGGGCCGCGCTCCGGCTGTTCGGCCGGGCCGCGGACGGGGTCACCCTCGACCTCCCCTGGGGCCGGCCCGAGGCCCGGCCGGTGCGGTTCGCCCTGGTGAACCCGGCGGGCGGGGACGGGTGGGCGGCCTGCGGGGTGGTGAAGGACGCCGGGGACGACCCCGACGTGACCGACGGCCTGGAGATCCGGGCCTCGGTGGCCCTGGATCCGGTGCCCCCCGGGGGCCGGCGCCACGACCACAGCGACATCGAGAACTCCCGGCCGTCCGGCCCCGCCGAAACGGCGATCCGGATCGAGGGGGGCGAGGGGGTGGGCCGGATCACCAAGCCGGGCTTGGCGCTTCCGGTGGGGGAGCCGGCCATCAACCCGGTCCCCCGGCGCATGATCGAGGCCGCGGTGCGCGACGCCCTGGCCGAGGCCGGGGTTTCGGGCCCGGTGGGGCTCACCGTGGTGATCTCGGTGCCCCGGGGCGCCGAGGTGGCCCGGAAGACCTTGAACGCCCGGCTCGGGATCCTGGGCGGGCTTTCGATCCTGGGGACCACCGGGATCGTGGTGCCCATGAGCCACGACGCCTGGCGGGCCACGATCGACGCCGGCCTCGACGTGGCCCGGGCCGCTGGCCTGGGGCGGGTGGTGCTCTCCCACGGCCGCTCCAGCGAGGCCGCGGCCCAGGCCCTCTTCCCGGAGCTTCCCGAGGAGGCCTTCGTGCTCATGGGCGACCACGTGGGCTACGCCCTCGACGCCGCGGCCCGGCGGGGGCTCTCCATCGTGCTGGCCGGCCAGTTCGCCAAGTTCTGCAAGGTGGCCGCGGGCCATTTCGCCACCCACGTCAAGGACTCCCGGCTCGATAAGGAACTCGTGGCCGAGCTTCTGGCCGAGGCCGGCTTTCCCCCCGAGCGGGTGGAGGCCGCCCGCGCGGCCAACACGGCCCGGGAGGTGTTCGAGGGGCTTTTGACCGGGGGCGACCGGGGGGTGTTCCGGGCGCTCTGCCGACGGGTGGCCGCCCGGGCCGCCGAGCGGGCGGGGGGCCGGGTGCCGGTGGAGGCGGTGCTCTTCGGGTACGACAAGGCCGTGCTGGCCCGGGAGGCCGTGCCGTGAGGGTGCTGGTGGCCGGGGTGGAGCCCGGGGCCCGGGCGCTTCCCGCGGATCTCGCCGAGCGGGTCCGGGGGGCCGACCTCCTGGCCGGGGCCCGGCGGCACCTGGCCCTGGTGCCCGGGTTCGGCGGGGAACTCCTCCCCTTCGAGGAGCACCGGGTCTCCGACGTGGCGGCCCGGGTCGCGGCCGAGCCGGGCAAGCGCGCGGCGATCCTGGCCTCGGGGGATCCCGGGTTTTTCGGGGTGGCGGCCCTGGTGCTCCGGCGGGTGCCGGCCGAGGAGGTCGAGATCGTCCCGGCCGTGTCCTCGATGCAGCTCGCCTTCGCCCGGGCCCGGGAGCCCTGGAGCGACGCCCGGTTCGTGAGCCTCCACGGCCGGCCCCTGGAGAACCTGGCCCCCGTGCTGGGCGCCCGGCGGATCGGGGTGTTCACCGACGCCGGGAACTCCCCGGCCCGGATCGCCGGGTTCCTGGAGGACGCCGGCTGGGACGACTACGAGATGGTGGTGGCCGAGGACCTGGGGCTCGACTCCGAGCGGGTCCGCCGGGGGCCGGTCGCCGGGTTCCGGGACTGGACCGGCTCGGATCTGAACGTGGTGCTCCTCCTCCGCGAGGGGCCGGACCCCCGGCCCCTGGGACCGGGACTCCCCGACGGGGCGTTCGCCCACGACCGGGGTCTCATCACGAAGCGGGAGGTGCGGGCCGTGGCCCTGGGCCTCCTGGGGCTTCCGGCCGAGGGCGTGCTCTGGGACGTGGGCGCGGGGTCGGGGTCGGTGGCGGTGGAGGCGTGTCTCCTGCGGCCCGGGCTTCGGGTCTTCGCGGTGGAGAAGACGGCGGAGGGCGTCGGGCACATTCGGGCGAACCGCCGGGCGTTTCGGGTGGCGAATCTCACCCCCGTGGCCGGGGAGGCGCCGGACGCCCTCCGGGATCTGCCCGACCCCGACCGGGTGTTCGTGGGCGGGAGCGGGGGGCACCTCCGGGAGGTGCTCGACGCGGCCTGGGCCCGGCTCCGGCCCGGGGGCGCGGTGGTGGTGGCGGCGGTGCTCCTCGAGACCCTGGCCGAGGTCCTGGGCTGGGCGAGGGGGCAGGGCCTCGAGCCCGAGGTCACCGAGGTGCGGGC
>CAZUYO010000310.1:0-3573 GCA_964624725.1 uncultured Thermodesulfobacteriota bacterium | reverse complement strand
GTCAGACCTTTTTCGCCAGGGCCGCCCGGGCGATCCGGGTGACGTACACGGTGACCGCCACGGTGGCCACGAGGCCCACCCCGTAGAGGATCCACTCGGCCGGGGTGCGGGTGCGCCCGCCGGCGCCCAGCCGGGCGAGGTCGCCGGCCAGGGACCCGATGTACACGTACATCGCCGTGCCGGGGAGCATGCCGATCCACGAGGCGAAGAAGTAGTGGCGCAGGCTCACCTGGGTGAGCCCGTAGGCGTAGTTCAGGAGGTTGAAGGGGAACACGGGCGACAGGCGGGTCAGCAGCACGATCTTCCAGCCCTCCCGGGCCACGGCGTCGTCCACGGCCCGGAACCGGGGGTTCCCCTCGATCTTCCGGGCCACCCAGTCCCGGGCCAGGTACCGGCCGATCACGAAGGCGGCCGTGGCCCCCAGGGTAGAGGCCACCGACACGATCGCGGTGCCCTCGATCACCCCGTAGATCGCCCCGGCCCCCAGGGTGATGACCGACCCGGGCACGAAGAACACGGTGGCGGCGACGTAGAGGGCCACGTACACGACCACCCCGGCCGGCCCCATCCGGTCGATCCAGTCCAGGGCGGCCACCAGCCGCTCCTGCACGGGAAACACCCGCACGGCCACCACGGCCGCCACCACGGCCGCGGCTGCGGCGAGGAGCTTGCCGCGCGACGAGCGGGGTCGGGGCGCCGGGGCGGGTTCGGCGGCGGGGTTCGCCATGGAGGCCTCCTTTCCTTCGGTGGGGCCGGGACGGGGTCGCCTACGGCCCGGCGTCGTTCAGGCTCCAGTCGTAGGCGTAGTCGATGGTTCCCCGGAACCCTTTCAGGGCCCGGGCGAGTTCGGGCCGGGCGTAGCGGGCCAGGTGGGCGAGCACCCCGGCCTCGGAGCCCCCGAAGTCCTCCTGGAACCAGTCGTAGATGCTCGAGAGCACCAGCCGGTCGCCCTCGAGCCGGGCCCCCCGGGGGTGGTTCACGTACTCCCGGGCCGCCCGGTCCAGGAGGGCCTCGGTGTTGTCGGCCGTGAACGCCTCGGGCCGGAGGTTGGGGCAGCCGATGCTGGCGCAGTTCACGGCGTAATGGACCCGGTTGTCCCGGAAGATGGGCCTAAGGATCCGGTGCTCGATGTCGTTCAGGGTGAGGTCCACCCCCTCCACCGCAACGAGCTTGCGGTCCCAGGGGCCCGGCCGGAACCAGCCCGACCGGATGTCCCGGATGCTCTCCACCGGGTAGTTCTCGAGCACCACCCACACCGTGAGCGCGTTATAGAGGTTGATCCAGAAGGCCTTCTGCTCGGCCCGGTTGAGCCGGCCGACCGGCGTGGCCTCGAGCCGGTCCAGGTAGGCCCGCAGATTCGCCCGGTCCGCCGGCGTGACCGCGGCGTAGCGCACCCGGTTGACCCCCGAGGGGTGGCCCGTGACGACGTAGGTCCGCAGGAACCGGTCCCAGGCCGAGTGGTCCACGGTCCGGGTGCTTTGGGGGTCGTGGGTCTGCCAGCGGGGCCAGAGTTCGGCCTTGGGCGCGGCGGCCGCCAGCCCGGCCCACAGGCACAGGGCGGCCGCCAGGAGGGCGGATCGGATCATCGGCACCTCGCCGGTCCGGTGGGAGTCCGGGCCGTAGGGGGAACGAGAGCGGGCCGGGGAGGTCCCCGGCCCGTGTTCCATTCGGTGTCTACTTCGTTTTCTCCATGGCTTTGAGTCCCTCACCCACGGTGAACTCCACCCCGCACTTGGGGCACTTGATGTGGGTTTCCTTCGTGATGGTCTGGCCTCCCTTGGCCTGGGGCCCGGCGCAGCCCACGGCGGCCAGGGCGAACAGGGCGGCGGACAGGATCGCGATGCGTTTCATGGTGCACCTCCTCGTTTCGCGTGCCGGGCGGGATTGCCCGGACGCGTGGGATGAACGGTCTGCAGTCTACAGTCTGCGGTCGTCGGTCCTCGGTCGGGAAGCCCGGCGGCGGAGGGCCCATCTTCTCCGTGCCCTCCGTGTTCTCCGTGGTTCCCAACAGACGGTCGACGGTTCGTCGCGGCGAAGCGGGTCTCCTTACTCCGGCGCGGGCGTGCAGGCCCGGCCCTTGAGCTGGAACAGGAACCGGAGCACCCCCTTGGTCCGGTCGCTGAAGAGTTTCTCGGCGAAGTAGGCGCCGGCGGCCCGCTTGGAGATCTCCGACAGGGTCGGGTACACGTGGATCGCTCCGGCCACGGTGGAGAGCTTCACACCGCCCGCCAGGGCCACCACCCACTCGTGGATGAGTTCCCCGGCGTGGGCCCCCACGATCTGGCACCCGAGCACCTTGCCCTTGGGGCTCACCAGCACCTTGATCTTGCCGTGGGGCTCGCCCTCGGCCAGGGCCCGGTCGTTCTCGGCGAACCGTTCCTCGAGCACCCGGTACTCCACCCCGGCCTCCCGGGCGCGCTTCTCGTTCAGGCCCACGCTGGCCACCTCGGGGTCGGTGTAGGTGCACCAGGCCACCTTGGTGTAGTCGGCCTTGCGCGGGAGCCGGAGGATCGCGTTGGTGAGCGCGATGCTCCCCTCGTACCCCGCCACGTGGGTGAACGGGAACTGCCCGTTCACGTCCCCGCAGGCGTAGATGTGCTTGACGTTGGTGCGAAGCCGCTCGTCGGTGGGAATGCCCCGGGGCGTGAACTCGACCCCGGCGGCCTCGAGCCCGAGCCCCTCCACGTTGGGCCGGCGGCCGGTGGCCACGAGGAGCGCGTCGGCCTCGATCGTCTCCTCCGGCCCCCCGCCCGCGGACGGGGCCACGGTGAGCCGGACCCCGTCGCCGTGGGGTTCGGCCCGCACGGCCTTGGTGCCGGTGCGGATCTCCAGGCCCTCGGCCTCGAGCCGCTCCCGCAGCAGTTCTGCCACGTCGGGGTCCTCGGGACCCAGGATCCGGTCCAGGAACTCCACCACCGTGACCCGGGCGCCCAGCCGTCCGAACGCCTGGGCGAGTTCGAGGCCGATGGGGCCCCCGCCGAGCACGAGGAGCCGTTCAGGGAGCCGGGTCTGGGCGAAGACGGTCTCGTTGGTCCAGTGGGGCGTGTCGGCGAGCCCCTCCACCGGCGGGAGGGCCGGCCGGGAGCCCGTGGCGATCACCCAGGCGCGGGCCGAGACGCGCTCGCCTTCCAGTTCCACGGTGTGGGGGTCCACGAACCGGGCCTCGCCGAAGCGTACCTCGGCCCCGAGCCGGCAGAACCGCTCGGGGGAGTCGTGCTCCTGGATCGTCTCGATCACGGCGCGCACCCGGGCCATGACGGCCGCGAGGTCCACGGGGGGGAGGTCGAGTTCCGGAAGCCCGAACTCGGCCGCGCGCCGGGCCTGGGCCCATACTCCGGCCGTGCGGATCAGGGTCTTGGAGGGCACGCACCCGTAGTGCAGGCAGTCGCCGCCGAGCCGGTCGGCCTTCTCGATCAGGATCGTCTTGGCCCCGAACTGGGCCGCTCCGGCCGCCACGGTGAGCCCGGCGGCCCCGCCGCCCAGCACACCCAGGTCGTACTCCCGTTGCGCCATGGATCCGCTCTCCTCGTGAAGGGGATGTCTTCCCGGGCCGTTCGTCGGCGGCGGGGCCCG
>CAZUYO010000309.1:0-3598 GCA_964624725.1 uncultured Thermodesulfobacteriota bacterium | reverse complement strand
CCGGCATCGTAGAACGGATCCTGGCGATGCACGCCGATGCCGGCACGCGCGGGCGCTAGAACGGGGGGCCCTACGCCCTTAGCTTCCCAGCCTCCCAGCCTCTCAGCCGCCTAGCCGCCTAGCCGCCTAGCCCTTAGGACACCGGATCGCGTCGCGGGCCTTTGGAAAATCAAAGGTCTCTTCCCCCCTGTGGTAGCCCCGGTGGCACCGCCGGCAGGTCGCCGGCGGGGGCGAGCGGACGATGTTGCCCCGGCCCCGGTGGTTCAGCCCCGGGCCGTGACAGGCCTCGCAGGCCACGGTGGGTTCGGTGAACGCGCCGCCCTCCCGCACCATCCGGGTGGCGTGGCATCCCAGGCAGGCCGGATCGGGCTTCTTGCCGCGGAGTGGTCCATACGCCCTGGCGTGGGGGGTGTTGACCCAGTTCCGGTACGCCCGGGGGTGACACCGCCGGCACCCGGCCGAGCCCGTGTGGGTGGCCCGTGCGGCGGCGACCCCGGCGCGGGGCGACGCCGGCGGGGGGCTCCCCGTCACCCTGCGCACCCACCCGGCCACCTCCGGGTCGTCGGGCACGTCGGGCGAGAGCGGCACGATGCGGTGGGAAAACCGGGCCCCGGCGGCCGCCAGGCGCTCCAGCACCGCCCGGGCCGCCGCGGCCTGCCGCTCCCACGCGTTTCGCACCGCGGGGGCCGCGTCGGACGGCGCCCGTTCGAGCTCGGCTTCCGCGGCGGCGAGCCGGGCCCGCCAGATTCCCTCCTGGGCCCGGTTCACCGGATCGCGCCAACGCCCCAGGCCCTCCGGATCGGTCTCCAGCACCCCGAGGAACCGCCCCCGATCCCCCGCGTGGAGGATCACGGTGTCTCCCACCACCGGGGGGTCGGGAAGGTAGGGGTAGGTGCCCCCGCCCACCAGGAACGCGACCCCGGGAACCCTCCTCACCAGGTCCTTCTCCGCCTCGAGCCCGAGGTTCGAGAGCACGATCACCGTCTCCACGCCCCGGCCCCGGAGCTCCCCCAGCGCGGTCTCGAGGGCCTCGGCCGGGTCGCCCACCCGCAGGCCGAGGCGCCGGTCCTCCTCGGGCGAAGGCCGGGTGAGGCCCACGATCCCCACCTCCCGGCCTCCCCACCTCGCGATCCGCCAGGCCGGAAACGGCCGGCGTCCCGCCCCATCGGAGAGGTTCGCCGAGACCCAGGGCACGCCCCATCCCCCGGCCAGGGCCTCGAGGAACCCGAGGCCGGCCGCCAGGTCGAGGCGCCCCACGTTCACGGCGGCGGCCCCACACCGCACCAGCACCCGGGCCACAAGGGCCGCCCGCTCCCGCAGGGCTCGGCCGGGGTCGCCGGACGGGACCGCGGGCGTCCGGAAGAGGGCGTCCCCGGCGTCCACGTACAGCACCTCCCCGGCCTTCCGGAGTTCCGAGATTTTCGCGGCTCTTCGGGCGAGACCCCCGAACCTGCCGCTCTTTCACCCGCAGGGCTCGGTCTCGCCCCGGACGCCAGCGGTGTAGACGAGGGAGAGGGGGGCCGTCCGGCCCCCCGCCGCCGCCACCGCGGCAAGCCCCAGCACCAACGCCGCTGCCCCCACCCGCCATCGCACGCTCATGCGCGTCTCCTGCGAAAAAGGATCCCCAGGCCCTTCGCCTTTTGCCGTTCCTCTTCCTGGTCCAGGCGCCGCAGCTCCCGCAGGGCGTCGGTGTGCCGCGGGTCTCGCCGCAGGGCTTCCCGAAACCCCCGCCGGGCCGCGGCCGGGTCGCCGTCCAGCAGCGCCAGCCGCCCCAGCCGAAACCACGGCTCAGCCGCCCCGGGCAGGAGCTCGGCGGCCCGGCGGAACAGATCCCGGGCCTCGGCCAGGGCGCCCTCGCGGCCCGCGGCCGCCTGGCGCAGCCGCGCGAGCCCCAGGTGGAGCACGTACTCCCCTTCGTCGGGGTTCACGGCCAGCGCCTCCTCGAACGCCCGGGCCGCCTCGTCCCACTGCCTCCGCCGCAGCAGCTGCCGGCCCTCCTGGAACCGGGCCTCGGCCGCCAGGATGTCCCCCGCATCCCTCGACTCCGTCTCCGCCCCCTGGAGGAACCGCAGGTACTCGTCGCGCCGGGCCTGGGTCTTGATGGCGTCGTAGGCGGTCTGGACCAGCCGAAAGACCTCACCGTAGATGCCCTTGAGGGCCTCGGGCTCCCCCGGAGACAGGACGTCGGGGTGCCAGTCCTTGGCCTTCTGGAGGTAGGCGTGGCGCACCGCCTCGTCCGAGTCGCCGACCCTCACCCCCAGCACCTGGAAGTAGTTGCGGCGCCGGAGGGCGTCGAGTTCCCGGCGGGCCCGCCGCACCCGCTCCAGGTCCGCCAGGTCCAGGTCCTCCCCCTCCTGGTCCGCGGCCCCCAGCAGGCCGTACACCAGCAGGTAGTAGAGCACCCGCACCTCGGCCTCTCCCTGGGCCTCGGCCAGGAGCCGCCCCAGCGGTTCCCCGTGGCGGCGGCGCACGAGGTGGAGGAACTGGAGGTGCTCCCGCTCCAGACTCACCCGGGCCGCGAGATCGAACAAATCCCCCCGCAGCCCGAT
Source organism: uncultured Thermodesulfobacteriota bacterium (assembly GCA_964624725.1). Classification (GTDB taxonomy): domain Bacteria; phylum Desulfobacterota; class Deferrisomatia; order Deferrisomatales; family Deferrisomataceae; genus Deferrisoma. The sequence continues at coordinate 1,049 of CAZUYO010000309.1, read as the reverse complement.
CGGCACCCCGTCGTAGGGCGCGAGGGCCGCCGTGACCCGTTCGTAGGGGTACCGCCCCAGCACCCCCTCCCACACCAGCCGGTCCACCTCGAACGGGGGGCCGGGCACCTCGGCGGGGGGCACCCGGAACTCGCCCACCCGGAACTCCCCCTCGGGCCAGGCGAACACGTCGAGGCATTTCTCCCAGAGGTTGTGCCGCAGCGCCCCGTGGAGGGCGTCGGGGTGGATCGCCCCCTCGGCCACCAGGAACTCGCCGAGCCGCCGGCGCTCGGCCCGCATCGCCTCGAGGCCCCGCCGGTAGAGCTCCTCGTCGATCAGGCCCTCGGCCAGGAGGAACCGGCTCAGGGTCTCGGCGAGCCGGTTCGACAGCGCGAACACGATCCGGCCCTCCCGGAGGTACAGCGTTTTCCGGACCCGCCCCATCCGCAGGTCCAGGCAGGCATCGGCCCGGCTCCGGGCCAGGTCCCGGAACACCGCCGGGAGCTCCACGGCGGCCAGGGTGCCCGCCGTGGCGGGGCCCTTGCCGTTGCCGAACAGGGGCGCCACGTTCACCGGCCGGTCCCGGGGTTCGAGCACCTGGCGCAGCCGGCCCCGCACGGTGGGCAGATGGAAGGGTTTGCGGAAGAAGTCGAGGGCGCCGAGCTCCCCCACCGCCTCGGCGCGCACGTCGGCCTCCCGGAACACGGCGCTCATCACGATCACCGCGGCCTCCCGGCCGCCCCGGAGCGCCCGGATCCGCCGCAGGAGGTCCATCCCCCCCTTTCGGGGGAGCAGGAGATCGAGGAGCACCAGATCCGGCCCGATCTCCAGGAACCGCTGGTACCCCTCTTCGTCGGTGGCCGCGACCACCGGCTCCACCTCGACGCCCTCCAGGTCCCGGAGCACCTCCACGAGGAGCCCCTGGGCTCCCGGATCGTCGTCCACGATCAGCACGCGTTTCGGCATGGGCTGTTCCCGCTGGGCGGTCGGGCGGCGAGGCGGCCTGGCCGCGAAGATCCTGGAAGGCTCCCGTAGGCCGCGGGGCGCGGCCCGTTCGCTAGAACACTAAC
>CAZUYO010000308.1:0-3613 GCA_964624725.1 uncultured Thermodesulfobacteriota bacterium | reverse complement strand
TTCCAGCCTCACAGAGCGGATACGAACCATGGCCAAGGTGCGAGCCCTGGTGCTCACCGGAAACGGCACGAACTGCGAACGGGAGATGGCCCACGCCTGCCGGCTGGCCGGCGCCGAGGCGGTCATCGCCCACACGGCCGAGGTGTTCGCCGGCCGGGTGCGGCTCCGTGACTTCGATTTCCTGAACCTGCCGGGCGGGTTCCTCGACGGCGACGACCTGGGGGCGGGCAAGGCGGGGGCCGTCCGGTTCCGCCACGGCCGGGTGCGCACCAACGGCACCCACCCGTTCTTCGAGGATCTCCTGGCCTTCATCGAGGCGGGAAAGCTCGTGCTGGGGGTGTGCAACGGCTTCCAGCTCCTCGTGAAGCTGGGGCTCCTGCCGGCCCCCGACGGCCGGTACGGCGAGCCCCTGGCGAGCCTGGTGCACAACGACTCGGGCCGGTTCGAGGACCGGTGGGTGCACCTCCAGGTCGAGCCGGACTCCCCGTGCGTGTTCACCCGGGGGCTCGACCGGCTGTACTATCCGGTGCGGCACGGCGAGGGGAAGTTCGTGACCCGGTCGCCCCAGGCGCTGGAAGAACTGGAGGCCCGCCGGCTCGTGGCCCTTCGCTACACCGACCCCGAGGGGCGGCCGACCCAGGCCTACCCGTGGAACCCCAACGGCAGCCCGGGCGCGGTGGCCGGGGTGTGCGACCCCACGGGCCGGGTGTTCGGGCTCATGCCGCACCCCGAGGCGTTCCTCCACCGCACGAACCACCCGCGCTGGACCCGGGAGGACCTCCCCGAGGAGGGCCAGGGCCTGGCGCTCTTTCGCAATGCGGTGGAGTATTTGAGAGGCTAGGAGGCTGGGCGGCTGGGCGGCTAGGCGGCTAGGCGGCCCCTTTCGTCTCTTTCGTCCCTTCCGTCCCTTGCAGACCGACGACCGACCCATGGACAAACACTGGAACGACCACTGCGGGGTGTTCGGCATCTACAACCACCCCGAGGCCGCGAACCTCACGTACCTGGGCCTCCACGCGCTCCAGCACCGGGGCCAGGAGAGCGCCGGCATCGCCGTGGCCGAGGGCGAGGGCATGCGCTACCACCTCGGGATGGGGCTCGTGCACGACATCTTCGACGAGGAGAAGCTCGAGCGGCTCCGGGGCCACCACGCCATCGGCCACGTGCGCTACTCCACCGCGGGGTCGAGCGAGCTCAAGAACGCCCAGCCCTTCGTGGTGGAAACCGTCCACGGCTCCATCGCGTTCGCCCACAACGGCAACCTGGTGAACGCCGAGGCGCTCCGGCTCCGGCTCGAGGAGGAGGGGAGCATCTTCCGGGGCAGTTCCGACACCGAGGTGATCGCCCACCTCTACGCCCGCAGCCGGGAGCAGCGGCTGGTGGAGCGGCTGGCCGACGCCCTGCGGCAGGTCCAGGGGGCGTACAGCCTCTTGGTGCTCGTGGAAAAGCGCCTGATCGCGGTGCGCGATCCCCACGGGTTCCGGCCGCTCGTCCTCGGGAAGGTGAAGGACTCCTACGTCGTGGCGTCGGAGACCTGCGCGCTGGACCTCATCGGCGGGGAGGTCCTGCGGGAGGTGGAGCCCGGGGAGTTCGTGGTGCTGAGCGCCAAGGGGCTCGAAAGCTTCCGGCCCTTCGATCCGGTGCCGCCCAAGCCCTGCGTGTTCGAGCACATCTACTTCGCCCGGCCCGACTCCACCGTGTTCGGCCAATCGGTGTACGAGGTGCGGCTGGCGCTGGGCCGGGAGCTCGCCCGGGAGCACCCGGTGGAGGCCGACGTGGTGATCCCGGTGCCCGACTCGGGCATCGTGGCCGCCCTGGGATACAGCGAGGCCTCGGGGATCCCGTTCGGCCTCGGGCTCATCCGGAACCACTACGTGGGCCGCACCTTCATCGAGCCCGAGCAGTCCATCCGGCACTTCGGGGTGAAGCTCAAGCTCAACGCCGTGCGGGCGGTGCTCCGGGGCAAGCGCGTGGTGGTGGTGGACGACTCCATCGTCCGGGGCACCACGAGCCAGAAGATCGTGAAGATGATCCGGGAGGCGGGGGCCCGCGAGGTGCACATGCGTATCTCGTCGCCGCCCACCTGCTACCCGTGCTACTTCGGCATCGACACCCCCACCCGCACCGAGCTCATCGCCGCGAACCACGGGGTGGACGAGATCAACCGGTTCCTGACCTCGGACTCCCTGGGCTACCTGAGCCACGAGGGCCTGGCGCGGGCGACCAACGGGGTGAAGTACTCGTTCTGCGACGCCTGCTTCACCGGCGCGTACCCGGTTGGCGACCGGACGGAAGGGGTGCGGGCCACGGGGTGCGGGTAGGCGCCCGGGTCGGGGCGGGCCAAGGGACACAGGGACGCAGGCGACACAACAGACCGGCGAGGAACGCGGGGGCAAACGATGGCCTTCCAGCGTTCTAGCTTTCCAGCCTACCAGCGGATGGATCCCATGACCGAAGACCTTCAGGCGGCCTGGCGGGAACTTCTGGAACTCGTGCGCGAGAAGAGCTACGAACGGCGCCGGGTCGTGCTCGCCTCGGGCCGGGAGAGCGACTTCTACGTGGACGGCAAGCAGACGGCCCTCCACCCCCGGGGGGCGCTCCTCATCGGCCGGCTCTTTTTCGACCGGCTTTCGGGGTTCGGGGAGGTGGAGGGCGTGGGCGGCATGACCCTGGGCGCCGACCCCCTGGCCACGGCCACGAGCCTCGTGTCGGAGCTCGAGGGCCGGCCGGTGCCGGCGTTTATCGTGCGCAAGGAACCCAAGGGCCACGGCACGAGGCGATGGATCGAGGGGGGCAAGAACCTGCGGCCGGGGGCCCGGGTCGTGGTGCTCGAGGACGTGGTCACCACCGGGGGCTCGAGCCTGCGGGCCATCGAGCGGATCGAGGAGGAAGGGTATGCCGTGGTGGGCGTGCTGGCGCTGGTGGACCGGCAGGAGGGGGGGCGGGAGGCCATCGAGGGCCGGGGGTACCGGTTCGACGCGCTGTTCACCAAGGCCGACGTGGTCGGATAGGACCGCGGTCCTTCTGGCCGGGGCCGCCCTCCTGGCCTCGGCCTGCGCCGGGCCCGGGGGGATCTTCGTCACCCGGGAGTTCGCCGACCCCGCCACGCCCTACGGCCGGGCGGTCCAGGACCACACGCGCGCGGCCGAGCTCTACAGCGGGTTCGACACGGTGGCCAAGGCCTGGGCCACCTGGCGCTCCCCGGAGCTGCGCGCGGCCCTGGTCGAGACGAGCGTTTCGCGCTACCACCTGTCCCCGGCGGACGCCGAGCGCATGCGCGACGAGGAGCTTCGGGCGGCGCGGCTCGCCTGGGAGTTCCATCTGGCCCTCTACACGCCGTCCCCCGACGCCAACGACCTGGAGCGGCCCGATACCCTGTGGCGGGCGGTGTTGGAACTGCCCGACGGGTCCCGCCTCGAGCCGGTCCAGGTGATCGCGCTCCCCAAGACCGAGAAGTCCCGGGTGGAGTACCCCTACGTCACCCCGTGGACCCGGGAGTACTCCCTGATCTTCCCGAAGACCGGAGGCGGGGCGGACGGCGCCCCGGTCCTGTGGCTCACCGGCCCCTACGGCACCATGCGGTTCGACTTCGGGAGGCGGTGAGCGGACCCGG
>CAZUYO010000307.1:0-3627 GCA_964624725.1 uncultured Thermodesulfobacteriota bacterium | reverse complement strand
AGGCGTTCGCGGGGGCTCCGTTCGTCCTGTACCACCACGCCCCCCGGGTGCCCGGCGCGGAGCAGTCCATCGGTCGGCTGGTGGCCCAGGGTAGCGTGGTCATCGCCACGGGCGAGGTGCAGGAGATCGAGCGGTTCGAGCCCGAGTCGCCCTGGCGGTGGTTGGACCTCGGCCTTTCCCTCCCCGTCGGCGTCCCGGATCTGGCGGGGGCCGACGGCACGGCGGCCGCTCTGGTGCCCTGGGCCGCGTGCCTCGACCTCTGGGGCTGCCCCGGGCCCGTGGAACTGCTCGCCGAGGCCGCAGGGCTCGACGACGCCGAGGCCGCGGCGGCGGTGGAGGCCTGCGGGGCGAGGGGGCCCCTGTTCTGGGCCGAAGTGCGCGCACCGGCCGCGCTCCTGGTGAGCGTGGGTGGCGGAGCGTTGGCCGCGCGGCTCGTGGAGCAGGAGAAGCTCGGGCCCGAGGAACTGTGGAAACGGTACGAGAGCCTGATCTCCGCGGCGGTCCCGGAGGAAACGCCCGACCGTCTCACGGTGCTGCGCCTCTTTCGGGCCTGGCTCGCGGCGCCCGCGGCCAGGCACCGGTGGCTGGGGGACCACGGGCGGTTGCCCAATCTGCGCCGCCTCGTGGCCGACGCGGGCCCCCGGTTCGCCCGGGCGGCTCGCCGCCCCGGGGAGGGGCTCGCCTGGATCTCGCTGCTTCGCGACTACGGGTTGTTCGACCTCGCCCTTGCGGTGGCGACGCAGGCGGCCGGGCGCTGGTCGGATGATGCACGCTTCGCCCACGCGCGGGTCGAGGTGCTGGCCCGGGCCGCGGCCGCGGAACCGTCCCGGTTCCGGGAGGCGGTCGAGGCGTGGGCGCGGTTGCCGGCCGAGATCCGTCGGGACCCGTACTTTCTGGTCCAGTGGGCGATCTTGAGCGCCCGTGCCGGCGAAATGGGCCGGGCCGCCGACACCCTCGACGAGGTGCTGCGCGGCCACCCCGACAACGTGGTGGGGCGCGTCGCGCGGGCCGACCTGGCGTTGGACCTCGGGGACTTCGGGCGGGCCGCGGAGGAGGTGGGCGCGGCGCTGAGGGCCGACCCGCACAACGTGCCGGCCCTCCACGTGCTCGCCCGGGTCCGGGCGGCCCAGGGCCACTGGGCCGAGGCCGAGCGGTTGCTCCAGGACCTGCTCGCCCGGCACCCCCTGAACGTCCACGCCCACCACTACCTCGGCGAGATGGAGGCGGCCCGTGGGAACCGGGAGGCGGCCCGGGAGCACTTCGGCGCGGTGCTGCGGATCGACCCGGAGAACGTGGCCGCGCTCCACAGTCTGGCGGATCTGGCCTACCGGGAGGCCCGGGAGGCCATGGATCGGAGGCAGGCCGCCGAGGCGGCGCGACGCTTCGGCGAGGCGTTGGTGTTCCTGGAACAGGCCCGCGCGGTGGAACCGGCGAACCCGCAGGTCCGCTTGCTCGAGGCGTTGTGCCGGGCGTGGCGTGGCGCGGTTGTCGGCGAGGGGGCCGGTGCCGCGGAGGCGGCCGCCCGGGATCTGGACGCCTGGGCGGAGCAGCGACCGAGGGACCCACGGGTGCTGCACGCGCGCGGACAGGTGGCGGAGGCCGCGGGCCGCACCGACGAAGCGCGGGCGTGGTACGAGGCGGTGCTGCGGATCGACGCCCGGAACCTCCACGCCCTGGCCTCGCTGGCCGACCTGGCGTTGCGGCGGGGCGACGCCGAAGCGGCCGGCCGGTGGCTCGCGGCGCACGAAGCCGCGCTCGATGTCCGCGCTCCGCGCCTGCCGGCCGCGGAGCGCGACGCCTGGACCCGTTGGCTCGACGACCGAAAGCGGCGCCTCTCGGGCGCGCCCCCATCGTAAAGGAGGGCGGAACGATGGCCATGGTCACCATGGAGATCCGTAACATCCGGCTCATCACCCCCATGATCGGGGGCGGAGTGCGGCCGCTGGAGATCGACCGGGAGTGCCCGGTGCGCCCGCCGGAGATCCGGGGCCAACTGCGCTACTGGTGGCGGGCCACCCAGGACGCCGAGGACTCCAAGGAACTTTTTCGCCGCGAGGCGGCCCTGTGGGGCGGGCCGAGCCGAAGGTCGGGCGTGGGCGTGCGGGTCGAGAACGTGCGGGGCGTGCGCACCGCCCCAGCGCCGTCCCACTACAGCGAGAAGCTGAGCTACGTCTATTTCGCGGCGCGTGACAAGCGCGACGCGAAGGTCGTCGAACCGGGCATGACCTTCGACCTGGTGCTCCGGGTGCCCGAGGACCGCTACGAGGAGGTGGAGCGGGCGGTCGTGCTTTGGGCCCTGCTCGGAGGGGTGGGAGCCCGCACCCGAAGGGGAAGCGGGAGCGTGGCCGTGGATTTTCCGTCGGTCCTACCCAAGCCGGTCCCGATCCGCGACGTGGACAGTCTCGTGGCGTGGATGAAGGCGCTCCCTACGGTGAAAACCCCGAAGCCCTGGCCCCTCGTCAAGGGGCCGGGGGCGCTGCCCGTGATTCGCAGGGGGAAGGGAACGGACGCGAAACGGGAATGGGAGGACTGGATCCTCCGGTACCGGAACTTCCGACAGCAACGAAGGGAGCCCTGCCCCGGCAACCCCGACAAGCGGGTGAGGCAGGGCCGGACCTATTGGCCGGAGGCGGATGCCATCCGCCTCATCCACGGTTCGTGGCTCGATGCTCCGGGCCATTCCCACGAGCCGGCCGCAGGGGCCAAGATCCAGTTCCCGCGGGGCTGCTACGGGCTACCGGTGGTGTTCCACTTCAAGGACCGCGGCGATCCCCCGGACTACACCCTCACGGCCGGCGACGCCGGGGACCGCTGGGCGAGCCCGGTCATCTTGAAGGTCGCGCAGTTGCCGAGCCGCGACGTGGTCAAGATCTGCTGGGTCCTGTCCACCCCCATGCCGCCCTCGTTTCGTCTGCAAGGCCCGAATGGACGGGATCTCGCTTCCAGCGAGAGCCCGGAAGCCTTCCGGGGCGGCAGAACGTTTCGAGTGCGGGATCAGCAGCATAGCGACGCCTACAAAGCCCTCGCGGAGTGGATGAAGAAGGGCTGATCCGCTACGTGTGGTCTCGTGATCGGGGATTTCTAGCTCAAGAAAGGAGGGAATCACATGAACCGGGGAACGATCATCGCGGTGGCTGTGCTGGGCCTGGCGGCGGGCGGGTGCCTGGGGGCGCTCGAAACCGCCAAGACCGTGGCCGACACCTACCAGAGCGCCCGGGGCCTGAGCCACCTGTACTACACCGGCAAGATGGCCAAGAGCCTCAAGGACCAGGAACCGTTGTTCAAGGATTACGACCGGGTGCAGGTGCGGGCGCTCGTGAAGCCTCGGAAGGCCGAAAACGCGGCCGAGGTGACCTCCGCGCTCCAGGAGGCCCTTGCCTACGCCGTGGCCGAGGAGCTCGACGCGGCCCAGTTGCCCACGAAGGTGTGTCTCGGAAACTGCCAGGGCCGAGTGCTCACGATCCAGCTCAAGGAAGAGGGCTACGACCAGAATCTGTTCCAGAAGCTCACCATCGGCGACAAGATCCGGGCCAAGCTCTACTTCGTGGACGCGAGCTCGGGCGCGGTGGTGCGCGAGGAGCAGCTCGAGGCCGTGGAAACCTACGCCGACTTCGTGCAACTCGTCCG
>CAZUYO010000306.1:0-3627 GCA_964624725.1 uncultured Thermodesulfobacteriota bacterium | reverse complement strand
GCGGAAGTTATTGTTTTTGCAAACAGGCCGCGCCTCGCGGCCTACGGAGCTTCCATGTGAGGTCTACCCACCCCCGATGGTTCCCGCCCTGTGGTGCAAGAGCAACTACTCGTTCCTCGAGGGGGCGAGCCACCCCGAGGAACTCGTGGAGCGGGCCCAGGAACTGGGGCTCTCGGCCCTGGCCCTCACCGACCGCGACGGGGTGTACGGCGCGGTGCGGGCCCACGTGCGGGCCCGGGAGCTGGGGGTGAAGCTCCTCGTGGGCGCCGAGGTCACGGTGGCCGACGCCGAGTACGCCCCGGCCTCCACCATCGTGCTCCTGGCCCAGGACCGGGGGGGCTACGCCCGCCTGTGCCGGCTCCTCACCCGGGGCCGGCTCCGGAGCCCCAAGGGCGCCTCCCGGGTCACCTGGGACGAGGTGTGCGACCACGCCCCGGGGCTCCTGGCCCTGTGGGGCGGGGACCGGAGCCTGCTAACGGCCCCCGAAGAGCCCGGGGCCGTGGCCCGGCGCCTCCGGGAGGCCTTCGGAGACCGGCTCTACGCGCTCGCGGCCCGCCACCGCCGGGCCGAGGAGGTGGCCGCCGAGGCCCGCCTCCGGGAGCGGGCCGAGCGCTGGGGGATCCCGGTGGCGGCCGCGGTGGAGGTGCTCTACCACGCCCCCGACCGCCGGCCCCTCCAGGACGTGCTCACGGCCATCCGCCACCGCACGGCCGTGGCGGCCCTGGGCCGGCGGCTTCGGCCCAACGCCAACCACGCCCTGCCCCCGCCCCACCGCCTCGAAGCCCTGTTCGCCGACGACCCGGCCGCCCTGGCCCGGGCCCGGGAGGTGGCCGACCGGTGCACCTTCACCCTCGCGGAACTCCGGTACCGGTACCCGGCCGAGGCCCTGCCCGACGGCACCACCACCGGCGACCTCCTGCGGCGGCTCACATTGGAAGGGGCCCGGGAGCGGTTCGGCGGCCGGGTGCCCCCCCGGGTGGCCGAGCAGATCGACCGGGAACTCGCCCTGATCGACGAACTCGACTACGCCGGGTACTTCCTCACCATGTGGGAGATCGTCCGGTTTTGCCGGGAACGGGGCATCCTGTGCCAGGGCCGGGGCTCGGCCGCCAACTCGGCCGTGTGCTACTGCCTGGGCATCACGGCCGTGGACCCCACCCGGGTGGACCTTTTGTTCGAGCGGTTCCTCTCGCGGGAGCGGGCCGAGCCGCCCGACATCGACCTCGACATCATGCACGAGCGCCGCGAGGAGGTGATCCGCCACGTCTACGAGCGCTACGGCCGGGACCGGGCGGCCATGGTGGCCAACGTGATCCGGTACCGGGTGCGCTCGGCCGTGCGCGACGTGGGCAAAGCCCTGGGGCTTTCGGAGACCGCGCTCGACCGGGCGGCCAAGGCCCTGGGGTACCGGCCCGGGTCGGCGGCCGACTTCTGGGGCCTGACCGGGCTCGACCCCCGAAACCCGGTCCACGACCACCTGTGCCGGTTCGTCCTGGAGATCCAGGACTTCCCCCGCCACCTCTCGATCCACCCCGGGGGGTTCCTGCTCGGCCACGAGCCCGTGTGCGACCTCGTCCCCATCGAGCCGGCCACCAAACCCGGCCGCACCGTGATCCAGTGGGACAAGGACGACCTGGAGGACCTGGGGCTGTTCAAGGTGGACCTCCTGGGCCTCGGGGCCCTGACCCAGCTCGACCGGGCCTTCCGGCTGGTGCGGGAGCACTACGGGGTCGAACTCTCCATGGACCGGATCCCCCCCGACGACCCGGCCACCTTCGACATGATCTGCCGGGCCGACACCGTGGGGGTGTTCCAGATCGAGAGCCGGGCCCAGATGGCCATGCTGCCCCGGCTGCGGCCCCGCTCGTACTACGACCTCGTGATCCAGGTGGCCATCGTGCGGCCCGGGCCCATCACCGGGGGCATGGTCCACCCCTACCTGCGCCGGCGCCAGGGCCTGGAGCCGGTGACCTTCCCCCACCCCAGCCTCGAGCCCGTGCTCGCCAAGACCCTGGGGGTGCCGCTCTTCCAGGAGCAGGTCATGCGGCTTGCGATGGTGGCGGCCGACTACACCCCGGGCGAGGCCGACCAACTCCGGCGCGACATGGCCGCCTGGCGGAAGACCGGTCGGATCGAGCGGCACCGCGACCGGCTGGTGGGCCGCATGGCGGCCAAGGGCATCCCCCGGGAGTTCGCCGAGCGGGTGTTCGAGCAGATCCGGGGGTTCGGGGAGTACGGGTTCCCCGAAAGCCACGCGGCGAGCTTCGCCCTCATCGCCTACGCCACGGCCTGGCTCCGGTGCCACTATCCCGACGTGTTCCTCTGCGCCCTCCTGAACGCCCAGCCCATGGGGTTCTACCACCCGGCCACCCTCGTGGAGGACGCCCGGCGCCACGGGGTGGAGGTGCGGGGGGTGTGCGTGAACGAAAGCGACTGGGACTGCGCGCTCGCGGAGCCTTCGGCTCCCGCTGGGAAGCTGGAAGGCTGGGAAGCTGGGAGGCCCAGTACAACCGGGAACGCGGATTCGGGGGGCCCCCCGTCTTCTGTCCCCTGTCTTCTGAATTCCGATTCCCGATACGCCGTGCGGCTGGGGCTTCGGTACGTGAAGGGGCTTTCGTTCCGGCGGGACTGGCCCCGCATCCGGGAGGCCCGGCGTGGGGGGCCGTTTCGGTCGGTGGACGACTTCGCCCGGCGCACCGGGCTCGACCGGGGCGCGCTCGACCGCCTCGCCGAGGCCGGGGCGTTCGAGGGCTTGGAGCCCGACCGCCGCCGGGCCCTGTGGCGGGTCGGGGCGCCCCGGGATCCCCTTCCGCTCGCGGAACCCGCGCCCCCCGAGCGGCTGCCGGCGCTCTCCCCCTTCGCCGAGGTCGTGTGGGACTACGGGGCCACGGGCCTAAGCCCCCGGGGCCACCCCCTGGAGGCCTTCCGGCCGGCCCTGGCGGCCCGGGGCATCCCGTGCGCCCGGGAGGTGGCCGCCCTCCCGGCCGGCGCCCGCACCCGGTACGCCGGCCTCGTGATCTGCCGGCAGCGGCCCGGCACGGCCGCGGGGACCACGTTCTTCACCCTGGAGGACGAAACCGGGTTCGTGAACGTGGTGGTGTGGAAGCGGGTGTTCGACCGCCACCCCCGCTTGGCCCGCACGGCCGCGCTCCTGGGGGTGACGGGCCGGATCGAGGCCCAGGACGGGGTGGTCCACCTCGTGGCCGAGGCCCTCTGGGAACCCCGCCTCCCCCGCCCCACGGCCCCCCCGAGCCGGGATTTCCGGTGAGGGCCCGGCCGACCGCCAGGCAACCCGTTTGCGAAACCAGACAGGCCGCCCCTCGGCCACGGACCGCGTCTCGGATATGGGAGGAGACATGGGAGCGGCGCCCGTGCCAGGTGCCAGAAGACAGACGACAGAGGACAGGGATTCTCCGACATCTGACCTCTGAATTCTGTCCCCTGATACGGCAGCCGCCCCCCCAGGGTGTTTTGCCTCCTCGCGTCCCAGCGTCCCAGCGTCCTAGCGGAAGACACTTGGACGCCCCGCCCGGTCAGTTCGCTGCGAGGCCCAGTTCCGCCAGCACCAACGCCCGGAGATCCTCCGGCAGGTCCAAGGCCTCCACCGCCTCGGCCGTGGGGGTGCCG
>CAZUYO010000305.1:0-3630 GCA_964624725.1 uncultured Thermodesulfobacteriota bacterium | reverse complement strand
AGTTATTGTTTTTGCAAACAGGCCGCGCCTCGCGGCCTACGGAGCTTCCAGGAAACCACGACGGGACATCACACCATGAACCGAACCGACACCCTTCGCATCGTGATCGTGGGCCACGTGGACCACGGCAAGTCCACCCTGATCGGCCGGCTCTTTTACGACACCGGCTCGATCCCGGAATCCCGGTACCGGGAGATCGAGGAGACCTGCCGCCGACAGGGCCGCCCCTTCGAGTTCGCCTACCTGATGGACGCCCTCGAGGAGGAGCGGGAACAGAACGTCACCATCGACACGGCCCAGACCTTCTTCCGGTGGCAGGGACGCCCGTACGTCATCATCGACGCCCCCGGGCACAAGGAGTTCCTGAAGAACATGATCACCGGCGCGGCGAGCGCCGACGCGGCCGTCCTGCTTCTCGACGGGGTGGAGGGGGTGCGGGAGCAAACGCGGCGCCACGCGTTCATCCTCTCGCTTCTGGGCATCCGGCACGTGGTCGTGGCGGTGAACAAGCTCGACAAGGCGGACTACGACCGGGCCACGTTCCTCCAGGCGGAAAACGACGTCCGCTCGCTGCTGCACTCCCTGGGGATCGCACCGGACCACGTGATCCCGATCTCCGCACGCGAAGGGGAGAACATCGCCCGCCGCCTCGGCCGCACGCCCTGGTACGATGGGCCCACGGTACTCGAGGCCCTGGCCACCCTGGGCGGGGCCCAGGACGAGGACGCCCTGCCCCTTCGGTTCCCGGTCCAGGACGTGTACACGTGGGACAACCGGCGGCTCTACGTGGGCCGGGTGGAGACCGGCCGGGTGAGGCGCGGCGACGCGGTCCGGTTTTTCCCCTCGGGCCGCACGGCCCGGGTGAAAACGGTCGAGCGGTGGGGCGATCCGCCCCTGGAGGAGGCCCGTTCGGGCGACTGCGTGGGCTTTACCTTCGACGAGGAACTGTTCGTGGAGCGGGGCGAGGTGATGGGCCACCCCGACCGGGGACCGGTGGTGGGCCGCGAGATCCGGGCCAGCCTGTTCTGGCTCGGCAAGGCTCCCCTGGAGAGGGGGAAAACGGTTATCCTCAAGGCCGCGACCACCGAGGTGGAGGCCCAGTGCCTGGACATCGAGGACCGGATCGACGCCTCCACCCTGGAGGTTCTGGAACGCCACGCCGAGCGGCTCGAGAGCCCGGAGGTGGGGAACGTGCTCCTTCGGCTCCGCCACCCCGCGGCCCTCGACGCGTTCCAGGACAACCCCAAGCTCGGGCGGTTCGTGCTCCAGGACGGCGCGTTCATCGCCGGCGGGGGCATCGTCCGGGAGGCCCGGGCCCTGGGGGGCGTGCGGGCGGCCCAGGTCATCCACCTCGACCGCCAGTTCGCCACGGAACCCGATGGCTACGTGGTGGACCTGACCCGGGAGCGGGGCGCGGTGGAGTTCGAGGTGACGCCCCACTTCCTCGACCTCCTCGCGGCCGGAAACCGGGTGCTGTTTCGGCTTCGGGGGCCCGAGCAGGTGGCCCCGGTGGCCCTGTTGGCCTACGAGCACGACCTGGAGTTCACCTTCCGCCGCACCGGCGAGCGGGTCGGGCTGGTGCTCTGGCGCCGGGCGGCCCCCCAGCCGTCGGCGCCGCTGGAGGGGCTCGGTCTCTGACCCCGTTTCGTCGAAAGGAAACCCAAAGGTGTTGCCCTACCCCGCGCTGGACCCCGTGGCCTTCCGGATCGGCCCCCTCGCCGTGCGCTGGTACGGACTTGCCTACCTCTCGGGGTTTCTCCTGGGGGCCTGGGTCCTACGGCGGCAGGCCCGCGCGGGGCGGTTGCCGCTCGGTCCGGGCGAGGTGGGGGACCTGGTGGGCTGGCTCGTCCTCGGCGTCGTGCTGGGAGGCCGGCTCGGGTACGTTTTGTTTTACAACGCACCGTACTTCGCCACCCACCCGTGGAAGATCGTGGCGGTGTGGGAGGGGGGGATGAGTTTCCACGGGGGGCTCCTGGGGGTTGGCGTCGCCCTGTGGGCCTACGCGCGACGGCACCGGGCCGACCCGTGGGTGCTCGCGGACGGGCTCGCCCTGGCGGCTCCCCCGGGGCTTTTTTTCGGCCGCCTCGCAAACTTCGTCAACGGCGAACTCTACGGCAGGGTGAGCGATCTGCCCTGGGCCATGGTGTTTCCGGGCGGCGGGCCCCTGCCCCGTCACCCGAGCCAACTGTACGAGGCCGGCTTGGAGGGCCCCCTCCTGGGGCTCGTCCTCTGGCTTCTTTGGCGCCGCCGGCCGGCGCCGGGGCTTACGGCGGCGGCGTTCCTGGGGGGATATGCCCTCGTCCGGTTCGGGGTGGAGTTCGTCCGGGAACCCGACCCCCAACTCGGATTCGTGCTCGGCCCTCTCACCATGGGCCAGTGCCTGAGCCTCGCCATGGCCCTCGGCGCAGCCGTGCTGGCCGGGGTACGACGGCGAGCCACCTAGCCTCACCCTTCCCGCCCGAGGAGGTCCCATGCGTATCGACACGCTGCTGGTGCGGGCCGGACTCGGGGCCGACCCGGCCACCGGGGCCGTCAGCGCCCCCATCCACCCGTCGAGCACCTTCGCCCACCCCGGACTCGGCCGCACCACCGGGTTTGACTACTCCCGCACCGCCAACCCCACCCGCAAGGTGTTGGAGGACGCCGTGGCCCGACTCGAGGGCGGGGCGGGGGCCTGTGCCTTCGGGTCCGGGATGGCGGCGCTCACCACCCTGTGTCTTCTGTTCCGGCCGGGGGACCACCTGGTGGCCTCCGACGATCTGTACGGCGGCACCTACCGCCTGTTCGAGCAGGTGTTCCGGGCCTATGGCCTCGAGGTGACCTACACCGATGTCACCGACCCGGGCCGGGTGGAGCGGGCCCTTCGGCCCGGCACCCGGGCCGTCGTGGCGGAGAACCCGACGAACCCGCTGCTCAAGGTGGTGGACGTGGAAACGCTAGCCCGCCTCGCCCACGACCACGGGGCCTGGCTCGTCGTGGACTCGACCTTCCTCACCCCCTACCTCCAGCGCCCCCTCGAACTCGGGGCCGACATCGTGGTCCACAGCGCCACCAAGTACCTCGGGGGCCACAACGACCTGCTGGCCGGGGTCCTGGTGGCCCGGGACCCCAACCTGGCCGAGCGGCTCGCGTTTCTCCAAAACACCACCGGGGGCGTGCTCGACCCCTTCTCCTCGTGGCTCCTGGTGCGAAGCCTCAAGACCCTCGGGGTACGGCTCGAACGCCAGTGCCGCACCGCCGGGGAGGTGGCGCGGTTTCTCCTGGGACACCCCGCGGTCACCCGGGTATACTACCCCGGCCTTCCGGACCATCCGGGCCGGGCGGTGCTGGCCCGGCAGGCGGCCGGGTTCGGGGCCATGGTGAGCTTCCGGCTCGCCGCGGCCGAGCGGGTCGGCCCGTTCCTCGAGCGGCTGCGGGTGGCCACCTTCGCCGAGAGCCTGGGCGGGGTGGAGACCCTGGTCACCGTGCCGAGCCGGCAGACCCACTGCGACGTGCCGCCCGAGGTGAGGGAACGCCTGGGCGTCACCGACGATCTCGTGCGGCTCTCCGTGGGCCTCGAGCACCCCGAGGACCTCATCGCCGACCTCGCCCAGGCCCTGGGGGGCTGACGCCCGCCCCGCCGATCCGGGG
>CAZUYO010000304.1:0-3645 GCA_964624725.1 uncultured Thermodesulfobacteriota bacterium | reverse complement strand
TCGAGCTCGTGGCAGCTTTCGCACACCAGAACCCGTGAGCCGTCGCGGTCCTCCCCCCCGAACCGCGACCACCCCGGCGCGAGCCCCGCGGTGTAGGAGCCGTCGGGGCTCTGGTCTTTCCAGGTGCGGGCGGTGTCGAGCATGTCCACCAGGGGGTCCTTTTGCCAGTCGCCCCCCTCGTGGACGAGGCCGATGTAGTGGGTGCCCATGCTGTGGTCCACGGCCTGGTAGTGGGGGTACTCGTCGTCGCCCGGCTCGATCACGGTCTGGGCCGTGCCGAGGGTGGGGCTCACGCTCGCCCCGTCGCCGTCCATGAAGTAGTGGCAGTCCATGCAGGTCTTCGACATGTCGGGGTCGTACATGTCGTCGGCCTGGTCGAGGGCCCGGCCGTTGTCGGCCGGAAGCCACGAGGGGTCGAGGGCCGCCCAGCCGGGCTGGGTCCAGTCGTGGGCCGAGGTGTGGCACACGGAGCAGGTGAGGAGGTCGCCCTGGCCGGCCGTGGCGTTGAGGAGGTAGGGCACGCCCCGGCTGTCGAAGGCCTTGTGCACCGGATGGTGGCCGGGCACGGTCTGGGTGTGGCACAGGTCGCAGAGGGGCTCGCCCTGGGCCAGGGTGCGGGCGGCCCGCAGGAGGTACGGGCCGGCGCCGGGGGCCACGTCGGCCCGGCGGGCGTCGAGGGCGGCCGCCGGGTGGGGGGCGTGGCAGGTTTCGCAGATGGGCACGGGCCCGACGTTCGTGCCGGCGAGGCCCGGGTCGCCCTGGGGCCAGGCCTCGGGGAACCGCTCGACCCCGGCGTCCACGCCCGAGGGGTAGGAGTCGACGGGGTGGCCGAACCGGCCCTCCCGGCCGGGGTTCACGTTGTGGTCGCGGTCGGCCCAGGCCGAGCCGTCGGGGGCGTGGCCGGGGTTCTGGCCCGCGCCGTGGCAGGCCTCGCACAGGGCCGAGGCGGCGCCGTCGCCGTTCGGCACCGGGCGCTTCGAGCCGGGGATCTCGGCCGTGGCCTGGGCGACAACGAGCATGCCCGGCCCCGGGGGCACCGTGTCGCCCGCCGCGGCCACGTCGTCGGCGTCGGGGGCGACCCCGTGCACGGCGTGGCAGGTGAGGCAGGTGACGCCGCCCTCGTCGCCCCGGGTCAGGTGCCCGCCGAGCGACCACTGGCCCGGCGCGGGGGAGAGCGGGGTGCGGAAGATCCGGGGGATCTCCACGGCCGGGCCGTCGGGCCGGGGCACCACGTCGTCGCCCACCGGGTGGGAGCCCGGGTTCCGGTCGCCCCGGTACGAGCCCCACAGTCCCTCCTCGGCCCCCATGCCGCTTCGCTCGCCCCCCGACACGTAGTGCCTAAGCCGGTGGCACCGGGCGCACAGGGCGTTGGGGGTGTCGCGCAGGAACGGGCGGTAGGTGTCGTCGTGCACGCTGTGGCAGGTGGTGCACTCGAAGTAGCCGTGGTCCGTGTCGATGTCGGGGAGCCCGGAGCCCAGCACGTTGGTCGCCGGGGGCGGGTCGGCCAGGTACATCTTCTGGCCGTGGCTTTGGGGGGCGTACACGGTGTCGTCGGCGTGGGCCCGGGTCATGAGGGCGCCGTAGCCCTCGCCGGAGTGGTGGCACGACCCGCACAGGGCGCTCATGGTGCCCACCTTGCCCTCGTACACCAGGGGCTGGGCCCAGAACTTCTCGCCGGCCGCCTGGTGGGGGATGTGGCAGGCCGCGCAGGGGCCGCCCTCGCCCCCGAGCTCGGTTTCGTGGGCCGTGCCCTCGATGCCGGCGAACGCCGCGGAGGCCAGGAGTGCGGCAACGAGCCCGAGTCCGATGCGCCGTCTGGTCATGGGAACCCCCTCCGGGAGAAAGAGCCGTGGGTCGCTCGTCGTAGCTCCGCGGTCGCGCGCCGGGAGCCCGGACCCCCAACGGGCGACGAACGGCCGTGCCCCCCTTACTCGCCGCCGGGCGGCGGGGTTACCGGCCCGGCCTGTTCCAGGCACACGAGCGCCCGGGCGGCCGCGTCGTAGAGCCAGAACCGTCCCCGGCCGTCCGTGACCGCCATGTTGGGCTTGTGGTACGCAAAGTCGGCGCGCTGGTCGTAGGCCGGATCGGGACGGGGTTCGGGACCGGCCAGGTGGTAGAGATACGCGCCGCTCGCGGCGTCGAACACCTGCACCGAGCCCACGGCCGGGTCGGTCAGGAGCACCCGGCCGCCCTCGAGGGGTTGGGCGCCGTGGATTCCGACGAACCCGCCCACGTAGCCCCGGACGTCGGCCCCCAGTTCCGCCAGGAGCTGGAGCTCCCGATCGAACACGGCCGCGTAGTGGGAGAGCGGAAAGGTCAGGAGCACCCGGCCGTCGGGAAACGCCGCCACCTCGCCCACGCCGGGCAGCCGGAACCGTTCGGACTTGCGCCGGCCGTGGGTGAGGTAGCCCAGGAGTTCTCCCTGTTGGGAGAACCGGTAGAGGAGCTGGAACCGCTGGTCGGTGACCCAGATCTCGTCCCCCACCAAGGCCACGCTCGACGGAGTCGCCGGGAGCGAGCGCACCCGGTCGGGGAAGCCCTCCCAGACCTCGGCGTTCTGGGGGGGCGGGGTGAGGATGCCCCGGGCCCAGCGCAGCTCGCCGGCGGGGGAGAGCCGGGCGAGCACGCCGTTGAGGGCGTCGGTCACGAAGAGGTCGCCGTCGTCGGCGAACCCGAGCTTGTGGGGCCGGAGGGCGTAGCCCGTGGCCTCGGCCACGAAGGGGCCCAGCACCGCCTCCTCGATGCCGTCGCGGTCGAGGCGGTGGATGCGGCCGGTGCGGGGGGTCACCACCCAGAGCTTCCCGGCGGGCCCGAGGCCGAGGAACGAGACCTCCCGGAGGTCGTCGGTGCCCAGGCGCTCGAGCCGGTACACCTCGCGGGTGGGAAGGGCCCGGAACACGAGCTCGTCGCGGCGGGCCCGCTCGGGCCGCGCGGCCTGGGCCTCGACCTCGGCGCTCGGGGCGCTCTCGGCCCCCGTGGCGTCGCGGGCCGTGATGCGGTAGGCGTAGCGCACGCCCGCCTGGACGTCGCCGTCCACGTAGGTGACGTCCTGCACGCTCGCCACGAGGGCGAACGGCGCCCCATCGGCCGAGCGGTACACGTTGTAGATGACCGCGCCGTCCACCTGGTCCCAGAGCACGCCGATGGTGCCCGACGCCGGGTCCGGCCAGGCGACCACCCGTTTCGGGGGCTCGATGTGCTGGATCTTGACCACCCCGGGCTCGCTCAGTTCCCCCCGGAGCCCCGAGGCGTCCTCGGCCGCCACCTGGTAGCGGTAGGTGCCCGAGGCCTCGGGCGCGGGCTCCAGGTACTGGTTCGCGGTGGTGCGGCCCACGGGTTCCCCGTTTCGGAACACCACGTACCCGGCGGCCCCCGGGACCGGGTTCCAGATCATGAGCACCTGGTTTCCCACCAGCATGGGCTGGCCGGGGAGGAACGATGGGGCGGGAAGCCCGGCCAGGGCGAGGGCCGGGCCGAGGAGGATCGCGAAAACGGCCAAGAGGCGCGGGACGAGTCGCAGCATGGGCCCCCATCCGGTGAGGCGAAACGGCGGAACCCTATGCTACCGCCATGTGCCAGCCGACACAACCGAAAGGCGCCACCGACCCGGGGGGAGCACCCCATCCCGGGTGGGAGGCGCCATCG
>CAZUYO010000303.1:0-3649 GCA_964624725.1 uncultured Thermodesulfobacteriota bacterium | reverse complement strand
CCTCGCCCCCCGCTACGACCGCAACCGGGTGATCCGGGAGATCCGCGCGCGGCTCAGAACCGGACCCTAGGCGGGCGAACCCCTTCTGGATTCCAGCGAAGGCGGCTGTCTCATGCGTGGCGGGTTCCGGGCCGCGCTCCTTGCCGGGGTCATACAAACTTTGTATGTTTCAGGGCGGACCCCGCAGAGGAGGTGACCCGGCGATGCGTTCCGTGACCGTCAATATCTCGTTTCCGCCCGAGCTTCTGGCGCTGATCGATGAGGAGGCGCGGCAGGAGGCAAAGAGCCGCTCCGAGTTCCTGCGGGAGGCCGTGCGGGCGCACATCGAGCGGCAGCGGCGCTGGCGCCGGATCTTCGAGTTCGGCGATCGGCTCCGGGAGGATCGGGGGCTGACCCCCGAGGACGTGGACCGGGAGGTCGAGGCCGTGCGCCGGGAGCGGAGAGGGCGTGGGTGAGGGGCCGACAAGGATCGTGTGCGACACGAACGTGCTCGTGTCGGCGGTTCTCTTCGGCGGCCCGCCCCGTGAGGTGCTAAAAGAGGTGATTTCCGGTGCGGTGGTCGGGGCGGTTTCCCTGGCGATCTGCCGGGAGGTCGAGGAGGTCCTCCAGCGACCGAAGTTCGGCCTCACAGGGGACCAGGTGGCGGAGATCCTGGACGCGATCCGCGAGACCTTCCACCTCGTGTCGCCGAAGGAAGCCGTGGACGCGGTCGCCGAGGACCCGGACGACAACCGCATCCTGGAGGCCGCGCTCGCCGCGGGCGCGCAGGTCGTGGTCACCGGCGACCGGCACCTTCTGCGGCTCGGGGCGTACCGGGGGATCCGCATCGTGTCCCCGCAGGCCTTTCTCAGGGAACGCCGGGCGCGGTAAGGTTGCCGAACCCGAGGGCGTGGGGCATTCAGGAGGCGCGAAGTTGAGCGGGCCCCGCCCGGGCCCCTGGGGAATGGCGGGAGGAACAACCGCGGGAGGTTTCCCGACGAGGACGCGGCCACGAGGAGGCCCCATGCGGATCCGGTTCATCACCACGGGGGGTACCATCGACAAGGTGTACTTCGACGCCAAGAGCACCTACGAGGTGGGGGAGCCCCTGGCGGGGGAGGTGCTCCGGGAGGCCGGGGTGGCGTTCGAGTACGTGGTGGAGCCCCTGATGCGGAAGGACAGCCTGGAGATCACCCCCGAGGACCGGGCCCGGATCCGCGAGGCCGTGGAGCGCGCGCCCGAGGACCGGGTGGTGGTGACCCACGGCACCGACACCATGGCCGAGACGGGCCGGGCCCTGGCCGGGATTCCGGGCAAGACCGTGGTGCTCACCGGCGCGATCCAGCCGGGGCGGTTCCGGTCCACCGACGCCCCGTTCAACCTGGGGTTTGCCGTGGCCGCGGTCCAGACGCTCCCGCCCGGGGTGTACCTGGCCATGAACGGCCGGGTGTTCGACCCGTTCCGGGTGCGAAAGAACCTCAGAACGAACCGGTTCGAGGAGGCGGGGCGGGGGCCCGGCGGGTGAGGGCGATGCCGGCGCCCACGAGGGCCGCGCCGACCCAGACCGAGGGATCGAGCCGCTCCCCCAGGAGGAGCCAGCCGAAAAACACCCCGCTCACGGGTACGAGGTTGATGAACACCCCGGCCCGGGCCGCGCCGAAGGCCTGGACCCCCCGGTAGTACCACACGAAGGCGAGCACCGTGCCCCCGAACGCCAGGTAGGCGGCCGCGAGCCAGGCCCGGGCCGACCAGTGGGGCAGGCTCGGGAGCACCCCGGCCGCCAGGGCCGGCCCGGCCAGGAGAAGGGCCCCGGCCACGCAGGCCCCGGCCGAGGCCTGGAGCGGGGTCACCCCCCGCAGGGCCACCCGGCCGATCAGGGTGTAGGCGGTCCAGCACACCACGCACCCCACGATGCAAAGCTCCCCCCAGCCGATGCCCCCCGAGAGCACGGCCCAGGGCTCGCCCCGGGTCACGATGACGGCGGCCCCGGTCACGGCCACGGCGATCCCCGCCCCGGCCCGCCAGCCCAGGGGCTCCCGGAGCACCAGGGCGGCCCCGGCCGCGATGGCCACCGGGTTGTTGGCGATGATGAGCGCGGCCCGGCCGGCCTCCACGGTGCGAAGCCCGGTGAAGAAGAGGAGGTTGTACCCGGCGACCCCGGTCATCCCGAGGAGGACGAGGAGCCCCAGGGTCCGGCGGTCCCGGGGAAGCGGTACCCCCTCCCGGCGGGCCAGGGCGGCAAGCGCCGCCCCCGCCAGGGCGAACCGCACGAACGCGGCCGCCACCGGCGGCACCTCGGCCGCCAGCACCCGGCCGGCCACGAAGGTGCCGCCCCAGAGCACGGCCGCCCCGGCCAGGCCCAAAACCAACCTGCTGTTGGACATGGAGGTTCCTTCTCACCTTGACAAGGGGCCGGGCCGGGGGCCTACTGCCGGCGGCGGTTTGTGGTTCACAGGAAACGGAAAGTGTTCATCTCTATCAAAAACGCTTTGGTCTTGCCAAACGGTGGGCCCCTGTGGTACCCAGTCGGCTCCCGTCGAACGCGGCGCGCCCCGCGCCCGGAAAGGAGGAGGACCATGAGTCTGCGACGCATCGCCACCCTGACCCTCGCCGCGGTGCTGGCCGCGGGCCCGGCCCTGGCCGGGAAGACCCTGGACGCCGTGCGCGCCCGAGGATACGTGATCGTGGGCGTGAACGGGAGCCTTTTCGGGTTCGGCATGCCCGACGAGAAGGGGGTGTGGAAGGGCCTCGACGTGGACACCGGCCGGGCCATCGCCGCGGCCGTGTTCGGCGACGCCTCCAAGGTGAAGTGGGTGCCGCTCACCGCGGTGCAGCGGTTCACGGCGCTCCAGTCGGGCGAGATCGACGTCCTGTGCCGCAACGCCACCCGCACCCTCACCCGCGACACGGCCCTGGGCCTCGACTTCGTGCACGTGAACTACTACGACGGCCAGGGGTTCATGGTGCCCAAGAAGCTCGGCGTGAAGAGCGCCAAGGAGCTCGACGGCGCCACGGTGTGCGTGCTCCCCGGCACCACCACCGAGATGAACGCGGCCGACTTCTTCCGCACGAACAATATGGAGTGGAAGCCGGTGGTGATCGAGAACACGGCCGAGCTCGCCAAGACCTTCTTCGCCGGCCGGTGCGACGTGCTCACCTCCGACGCCTCCCAGCTCGCCGGCACCCGGGCCGTGGCCCCCAACCCGGACGACTACGTGATCCTGCCCGAGATCATCTCGAAGGAGCCCCTGGCCCCGGCCGTGCGCCACGGCGACGAGCAGTGGCGCGACATCGTGGACTACGCCGTGATGGCCATGATCGCGGCCGAGGAGATGGGCATCACCTCGAAGAACGTGGACGAGATGCTAAAGAGCAAGGACCCCAAGGTCCAGCGGTTCCTGGGCGTCACGCCCGGGAACGGCAAGGCCCTCGGCCTCGACGAGAAGTGGGCCTACAACATCATCAAGCAGGTGGGCAACTACGCCGAGGTGTTCGAGCGAAACGTCGGGCCCAACACCCCGCTCAAGCTGGAGCGGGGCCTCAACGCCCTGTGGACCGACGGCGGGCTCATGTACGTGCCGCCGTTCAAGTAACGATCCCCCGGGGGCCGGGCGGATCGACGCCCCGCCCGGCCCCGTGCCGGTGCTCGCCCAGGGCCATGCAGTGCCCG
>CAZUYO010000302.1:0-3666 GCA_964624725.1 uncultured Thermodesulfobacteriota bacterium | reverse complement strand
GGGCTTCCAAGCCTTCCAGCCTCCTAGCCTTCCAGCCTTTCTTCCATCAGCGCCGCCACGATCCGTTCGGCGGCCCGGCCGTCCCAGAGTTCGGGCACCCGGCCGGCCTTGCCCCGGCCGTCGAGGGCCTTGCGGGCCTCGGCCACGATGGCCTCGGGGTTGGTGCCCACCAGGGTGTTCGTGCCCTCCCAGATGGTGACGGGACGCTCGGTGTTCTCCCGGAGGGTGAGGCAGGGGATCCCCAGGGCCGTGGTCTCCTCCTGGAGCCCGCCCGAGTCGGTGAGCACGAGCGCGGCGCCCTTCCAAAGGTTCAGGAAGTCCAGGTAGCCCAGGGGTTCGGTCACGTAGAGGCCGGGGGCGAGGGGGGCGTCGGCCGGCGGCAGGGGCCGGAACGCCTCGTCGATCCCGAACTCCCGGGCCATCTTCCGGGTGCGGGGGTGGATCGGGAACACGATGGGGATCTCCCGGGCCACGGTCTCGATGGCCCCCAGGAGCCGGGTCAGCACCTCGCGGTGGTCCACGTTGCTCGGCCGGTGCAGGGTGAGCACGCCGTAGCGCTGCCCCGGCGCCACCAGGGGCTCGAGCCCGAGGCGCGGCAACCGCTCCACCTGGTGGAGCAGGGTGTCGATCATCACGTTCCCCACGAACCGGATCTTCTCGGGCGGCACCCCCTCGGCCCGGAGGTTCTCGTCGGCGTCGCGGCTCGTGGTGAACAGGAGGTCGGCCACGGCGTCGGTCACGAGCCGGTTGATCTCCTCGGGCATGGTGCGGTCGCGGCTCCGAAGCCCGGCCTCCACGTGGCACACCCGGATGCCCATCTTCACGGCCACGAGGCTCGCCGCCATGGTGGAGTTCACGTCCCCCACCACGAGCACCCAGTCGGGCCGCTCCGCCTCGCACACCGTCTCGAACCGCAGCATGACGTGGGCCGTCTGGTAGGTGTGGGAGCCCGAACCCACCTCCAGGTCCACGTCGGGCGGGGGGATCTCCAGATCCTCGAAGAACGCCCGGTACATGCGCTCGTCGTAGTGCTGGCCGGTGTGCACGAGCCGGTGCTCGATGGGGCGGTCCGGATGCTCGGCGTTCCACCGGCGGATGGCCCGCACGATCGGCGCGATCTTCATGAAATTGGGCCGGGCGCCCACGACGAGGAGAATCTTCATGGGGTCTCCTGTGCCGAACGGGGTGCGAAGGGGAACGCGCGGCTTCCGCCCCTCCGGGGCGAAAACCGGGCCCAAGGGTGCCACACCGTCGGCCCACGCGGCAACCGAAACCCCCGGTCTTTCTTGACTTAGGGGGGGGCGTCGGGTAAGAAGGGCGCCCGTCGGAGGGCGGTGTGGCGATCTGGGCGATCGGCGACGTGCACGGGTGCCGGGACCGGCTGGAAGAGCTCTGGAGGCGGCTGGGTCCGGGGCGGGACGACACCGTGATCTTCCTGGGGGATCTCATCGACCGGGGCCCGGACCCGGCCGGGGTGATCCGGTTCGTGCGGGAGCGTTCGGCCGACGCGCGGGTGGTGGCCCTCCGGGGGAACCACGAGGACCTGTGCCTCACCTGGCACCGCACCCGGGACCCGGCCGACCGGGACCTGTGGATGGGGAACAAGGGGTACACCACCCTCGAGAGCTACGGGTTCGCGCCGGGGGACCCCGACGCGGCCGTGCCGGCGGGGGACCTCCGGTTCCTGGAGGCCATGCCGCTGTGGCACCGGGAGGGGGAGGTGGTGTTCGTCCACGCGGGGCTCCGGCCGGGGGTGCCCCTGGAGCGGCAGGACCCGCGGGATCTCCTCTGGATCCGCGACGAGTTCTACGGGGCGCCGGAGGCGTTCTCCCACCCGGTGGTGTTCGGCCACACCCCGTTTCGCGGGGTGTTTCGGCGCGGCCCCCTGGTGGGCATCGACACGGGCGCCGTGTACGGCGGGAAGCTCACCGCCTACGAGCCGTTCGAGGACCGGGTGGTGCAGGTCTGAGGGCCTGCGAGGCCGCCGAGCCGCCTCGCCGCCCAGCCAGGAGGTTTGCACCCCCCGTTGCCGAGGTGTGGAGGCGGCTCCGACAAAAGGGGGACAAGCGATCACGCCGGAATCCCGACGGGTTCCGCCGCCTAGCTGTCGAGCCGCCCGGCCGAGAATCGTTCCCACTGACCAAGGAGGACGAAGGGATGTACACGATCACCGACATCATCGCACGGGAAATCCTGGACTCCCGCGGCAACCCCACCGTGGAGGTGGACGTCCACCTGTCCTCCGGCGTGGTGGGCCGGGCCGCCGTGCCCTCGGGCGCTTCCACGGGCGAGCACGAGGCCGTGGAGCTCCGCGACGGCGACGAGGCCCGGTACCTCGGCAAGGGCGTTCTCCAGGCCGTGGAAAACGTGAACGCCTCGATCGCGCCCGAGCTCATCGGCTACGACGTGCGGGACCAGGCGGCCATCGACGCCCGGCTCGTGGAGCTCGACGGCACGGCGAACAAGGAGAAACTCGGGGCCAACGCGATCCTGGGGGTGAGCCTGGCCTGCGCCAAGGCCGCGGCCGACGCCTCGGAGTTGCCGCTGTACCGCTACGTGGGCGGCACGGGGGCGACGCTTCTGCCGGTGCCCATGATGAACATCCTGAACGGCGGGGCCCACGCCGACAACAACGTGGACATCCAGGAGTTCATGGTGGCCCCGGTGGGCGCCTCCTCGTTCCGGGAGGCCCTGCGGATGGGCGCCGAGGTGTACCACAACCTGAAGAAGACCCTGAAGGAGAAGGGCCACCGCACCTCCATCGGCGACGAGGGCGGGTTCGCGCCCGATCTCGGCTCCAACGAGGAGGCCCTCGAGGTGATCCTGGCCGCGATCGAGCGGGCCGGGTACAAGCCGGGGAAGGACGTGCTGATCGCGCTCGATGCCGCGGCGAGCTCCTTCTACCGGGGCGACCACTACTACCTGGCGGCCGAGGCCGAGCCCCAAAAGTCGGTGGACGACCTGATCGGGTACTGGGAGCGGCTCGTGGCCAAGTACCCCATCTACTCCATCGAGGACGGTCTCGACGAAAACGATTGGGACGGCTGGAAGAAGATGACCGAGCGCCTGGGCGACCGGATCCAGATCGTGGGGGACGACCTCTTCGTCACCAACACCGAGCGGCTCCGCTCGGGCATCGCCATGGGCGTGGCCAACTCGATCCTGATCAAGGTGAACCAGATCGGCACCCTCACCGAGACCCTGCAGGCCATCGAGATGGCCCACAAGGCCGGGTACACCACGGTGATCTCCCACCGTTCGGGTGAGACCGAGGACACCACCATCGCCGACCTGGCCGTGGCCGCCAACTCGGGCCAGATCAAGACCGGCGCGCCCTGCCGGACCGACCGGGTGGCCAAGTACAACCAGCTCCTTCGGATCGAGGAGAACCTGGGCGCCTCCGCCCGGTATGCGGGCCCCGTCGTGGCCGCCCGGCGGGAAAGCTAGGAGGCTGGGAAGCTAGGAAGCTGGGAGGCTGGGAGGCCGCGGAGCCGGCGGACCCCCGCACCCGCGCCGAAGGCCCCGGGGGGCGCAGAGCGGTCAACCGATTTGCGAGATACGGCGGTTGAGCCGCCTAGCCGCCAAGCGGCCCAGCCGAAAGCGATAGGGAATCGGTGCCCCTGCCGCCGGGCCGGGGCGCCTTGTTTTGTCACTCTACGCTTGCAC
>CAZUYO010000301.1:0-3668 GCA_964624725.1 uncultured Thermodesulfobacteriota bacterium | reverse complement strand
GCCGCGCCGCCTTCCGCCCTCCTAGGGCGGGCAGTCGGCGCACACGGATCGGAACAGGTTCGTGCTCAGGTAGCGGTCGCCCCGGTCCGGGAGCACCACCACGACGGTCCCGCTCTCGAGCTCCCGGGCCACCCGCAGCGCCCCCGCCACGGCGGCGCCGCTCGACATCCCCACGAACAGGCCCTCCTCCAGGGCGAGCCTCCGGCAGGTCTCGAAGGCCTCGGCGTCGCCGACCTCCAGGATCCGGTCGGGAAACCGCGGATCCCAGAGGTCCGGCACGATGGCCTCCCGCATGCTCTTCAGGCCCTGGATCGCGTGCCCGGGCGGCGGCTCCACCGCCACCACCGCGGCGCCGGGGCTACGCTCCTTGAGGAACCGCCCGGTGCCCATCAGGGTGCCCGTCGTCCCGAGCCCCGCCACGAACGCGTCGAGCTCCCCGCCGGTCTGCTCCCAGATCTCCGGGCCGGTGGTCTCGTAATGGGCCAGGGCGTTGGCCGGGTTCCCGTACTGGTTCGGCATGTAGTACCGCTCCGGGTTCTCGGCCACCATGCGCCGCGCGAGCCGGATGGCGCCGTCCGTGCCCTCCGGCCCCGGGCTCAGGATGACCCGGGCCCCGAAGGCCTCGAGCACCCGGCGCCGTTCCAGGCTCACGCAGGCCGGCATGACGAGGGTCACCCGGTAGCCCCGGGCCGCGCCGATCATGGCCAGCGCGATGCCCGTGTTCCCCGAGGTGGGCTCGAGGATCTCCCGGCCGGGCCGGAGCTCGCCGGCCCTCTCGGCCGCCTCGATCATGTACCGGGCCGGGCGGTCTTTCACCGACCCCCCCGGGTTCGCGCCCTCGAGCTTCGCGAGCACCCGGACCCGGGAACTGGGCACGAGCCGATCGAGGCACACCAGGGGCGTCCACCCGATGGCCGCCACCACCCCCCGGGCTCGGCCCACGGCCCCGCCCCTCGCGGGGGCCCGCCACGTCTGCGCATGGGTTCTCATCTTCTTTCGCCCCTCTGCTGCAGGAACTCCGTCACCCCTTCGCGGGCGGCCCGGGCGGCCGGCACCGCCTCCACCACCTCCACCTTGAGCCAGGGAATCCCCTGGGCCACG
The DNA here is from genome assembly GCA_964624725.1 of uncultured Thermodesulfobacteriota bacterium. Classification (GTDB taxonomy): domain Bacteria; phylum Desulfobacterota; class Deferrisomatia; order Deferrisomatales; family Deferrisomataceae; genus Deferrisoma. Next base: position 2,567 of record CAZUYO010000301.1, on the reverse strand, counting down.
GCCTGGAGCACCCCGGCCGTGAGCCCCGGCCGCACCCGCACCGCCCGCGGCCGCCGGCCGAGCCGGAGGAACCCCTCGAACAGGGACCCGGGGATCTCCCCGTAGGTGTACTCGTAGGGCTCCAGGGGCTCCAGGGTGTCCACGTGGATCACCTCCCCCGAACGCTCGTCCGCGACGACCAGGAGCACCGGGAAGAACCGCTCCCCCCGTCGGGGGCCCACCGGGGTGAGCACGAGCCCCGCCTCCACCTCGACGCAGCCGATCCCCACCGGGAGCCCTTCCACCGCCTCCACCAGCGCCCCGTCGATGGCGATGGGGATCCGGGTTTCGGGAAACTCCGGAGGGGGCATGTACCGGTCGGACCACACGAGCGCGCCCTTGCGCCGCCGGGCCACCCGGTGGAGCAGGGCCTCGGGCCCCGGGCCGAACAGGATCGAGGGATCCTCCCGAAGCCGCTCGGCCACGTCGAGGAGCTGCTCCGCGGCCACCGCGAGGAACCGGGCCTCGGCCTCCGTGGGGAAGCACGGCTCCCACCCGGGCCGAAACGCCCGAAACAGCGGCCAGGCCTGCCGGCCGCGGAACCGGAACCCTCGCTCCACCAGGAAATCCCGGTCGGAGCGTTCCAAAAGGCTCCGGTCCTCGAACGACATCTGGAGCTGGGGGATCTCGAAAAACAGCTCCGGCTCGGCATCCACCTCCCCGTTGTGCATCCGGGAGAACCCCAGGAGCCCCACGGGCCCCCGGTACACGGCCATGGCCAGGTGCTCCCCCTGGGTGCCCATGACGCTCACGTATCCGTGCTCCCCGGTGTTCGGATCCACCACGCCGAACACCTGGGCCTCGTCCATCCAGCGCCAGGGCGCCAGCGCCTTCACCTCCACAGCGACCCGGATCAACCGGGTCCAGACATCCTCTTGTTCGTCGGCCATGCGGATCCCCTGCGTCGGTCGTCGGTCCACGGTCTTCGGTCCGCAGGAGGACGGGGGCCCCAAAATGGGGCCCTTCCCCGCCCTCCCGCCGGGCCCGCATCCTACCCGGTTCGGCGGGGCAGACGCCAGAAGCCGGCCCGGCTCAGCGCCACCACCGGCGAAGCCCCCAGTCGAGCCCCAAGAGCCCCACGGTCACCGCCCAGAGCCACCACCGGGGCCACACCTCCTCCACCCGCCGGCCCACCACCTCCAGGCGGTCCCGGGCCCGGGCCTCGAGCTCCCGAAACAGCCCTTCGTCGTCCGGTTCCACCACGCGGCCGCCCGTGGCCCGGGCCAGGGCCTCGAGGTACGCCCGGTCGATCCCGAGCCGCATCGGCTCGGGGCTCCGGGGTTCCACCGGGATCCCGATCCGGTCCCGGCCCAGGAACACCCCGGCCAACCTGGCTTCCACCTCGGCCCTCCACACCCCTTCGGCCGGCGGGGTCACCGCCGCGGCCTCGTACTCCCCCGGAGCCCTCTCGTGCCAGGCCAGGGGCAGCTCCTGGCCGGCCTCCCCCACCACCCGGCCGGTCACCTCGGCCCCCCGGGCCGGCTGGTACGAGGGGTCGAGCACCCGGGCCCGCAGGGTCAGGGGGGCCCCGGCCCTCACGGTTCCGGCCGGCACCGAGAGCCGGACCAAGGCGGTTTCCGGGTCGTGGACGAGCCAGCGCAGCGCCCGGCCCCAAAACTCCCGGTACGGGCCGTCGTCCCCCCCGGCCCCCACGGCCGGCAGCGACCACCGCCACAGGCTGTCGGTGGTGACCGCCAGCACCCTGCCGGCCCCCACCTCCGAGGTCACCAGAAGGGGCAGCGGGCCGAACTCGTTTCGGCGCTCCGGGTTCTCCGCGAGCACCACGGCCCCGGGCCGGGGACGCAGCACCCAGTTCATCCCCTCCAGGGGCGGGAGCCCATCCCACACGGCCCGGTTCTCGGCCGGGTCGGGCCTCCAGCGCAGGATCGGATGGGCCTCGCCGGCCGGGGTCAGCCGGGGCCGGAACCGGCCGGGGAAGAACGCCTGGCCGGGCACCATGCCCGAGAGGTCCACGGGCAGGATCTCGGCCAGGGGGCTCTCGCGGTAGCCCCCGAGCCCGAACGACCGGTCGCCCCCGAGCATGGCGAAGCCCCCCCCGTCCTCCCGCACGTACCGCACGAGGTTCTCGAGGTACTGGCGCGGCACGTAGGGGGCGTAATCGAAGTTCGCGAAGATGACCGCGTCGAAGCTCGGGAGCTCCTTCCCAAAGAGCTCCTGGGTGGGGAACGGGATCAGGCTGAGCTCCTCCTGGGGCACCAGGGAGAGGTCCCGCGGCGTGCGCAGGATGAGAAACGTGATCAGGTCCACCCCGGGATCCTGCCGGAGCCGCCGCCGCAGGAACCGCACGTCCCAGGTCGGGGTGCCGGCCACCAGGAGCACCCGGGTCTTGTCGCGGATCACGTTCAGATGGAAGTAGGCGCGGTTGTTCTGGGGGGTCTCCTCCCCCGGCACCGGGGAAACCTCCACCCGGTAGGCCCGTCGGCCGGTCCGCCGGGGAGTGAACGAGAGGGTGACCTCGGTCTCCCCGTCCCCCGCCCGGGCCGCCGTCGTGGCCACCGGCACCCCCC
>CAZUYO010000300.1:0-3675 GCA_964624725.1 uncultured Thermodesulfobacteriota bacterium | reverse complement strand
GTGTGAGGGTCGTTGGCATGACACCCTCCGTAGGCACCGATTTGACACCATTACGGTGCCGACCCCACCGGGGAACAAGACCGTGGATCGCCCCCCCTGTCGGTCAAACCCACGCCGGCTTCAGAGGGCCTCGGACCACGGCCGCCTTGAGTTCCCGGCGGAAGGCGTAAAACCTCGAGTACTTGGTCCAGTAGCGGGTCAACAGCCGCTCCCCCTCGTCGGGCTCTCCCCAGGTCCAGTAGGCCTCGGCCACGGCGGCCAGGAGCTGGGCCGCCTTGTCGTAGCTGCCCCGCTTCTTGTTGGACACGATGGTGTCCACCCGCTTCAGGGCCGCCTTCTCGGCCACGCCGAGCCACCGACGCAGGTCCGCATCTGCCGCGTCCGCCGCCGCGATGGCCTCGTGGGCCAGGCGGGTGAAACGCTCCGGAGCGTCCGTCCCCGGGCCGGCCGCCTCCTCTTCCTCGCCCTCGAAACGATCGCCCCCAGGGTCCCACCCGCCGAGCCAGTGCGCCCCGACCCGGAAAAGCGCATCCTCCCACTCCTGCCGCAGGTTCGCGGGCAGCCGTTTCCTCGCCGTACCCCGACACGAGTACAGCAGGAACGGAATCGCCACCGAGGCGGGGTTGTCGCCGTAATGCCACCCCAACGGCTTCGCCTCCCACGAGATGCGGGCCAGGGCCTCAAAGTCCCCCCTCAGAAGGTGGACGCACGGCCACAGTCGCGGCGGAACAGAGCCGTGCCTCGTTTCCGGATCCCCATTCACGGGGGCCTTCCGGGCCCCCCGGTCCAAGTCCGCAAACCGGTCCGCCACCCGGTCGAGCCTCTCCTGGCGATCGACAAACGTGGCTCCCCGCTCCACGTACGCCACCAACCGGGGCAGGTTGGGCTCGGCCCACAGGGCCTCCCGGAGGCCCCTGTCCACCTCCGACTCCCTACCCATCGTTCGGGCGCACGCCACGAGCCGCTCGGCCAGCTCCGCCCGGATCCGCAGCCCGTCGGGAACGGTGTCCAATCCCAGAACGGCCGCATCCACCGCCTCTTGAATACGCCCTTCCGTGCGCAGGGCGTCCACCCACTCGATGAAATAGGAGGGGCGATCCTTCCCCCGGCTCCGGGCCAACTCCTCCAGCCCTTCGGTGCCCCGGAACAGCCGCACGGCCTCCCGCGTCCACTCCGTCACGCGGCCTGAGGGGGCCATGCGATCCAGGTACTCGATCCACTCCTTGCCGAACGCGCCCCAATCCGGGAGTTCCGCCTCGTCCACCTCCAGCATCGCCCGGAGGTTCATGGCCCCGTGCCGCACAAACGGCGCGGCCCACGCGTCCATCAACGCCTCGGGCCGGGCCGGGGCCTCCGTGACCAGGTAGACGCACCGGAGGTACCGGGCGCACTCCTCGTCCAGATCCGCCTCCAACAGGGCGTCCGGATCGGCGCCGGCCAGCAGGCCCTCCTCGAGCCCCTCCTCGTACACACGTAGGGCTGCCTCGTAGACGTCGCGTGCACCCGCGTACTCCCCGGCGTCGTAAAGATCGCGGGCACCGGATAGAAACTCGTTGATCTCCTCGGCCCAGCTCTCGTCGCCCCAAACGCGCTCCTCACGGATCTCGGCATCCCAGCCCCATCCGACCGTGTATTCGTAGCTGCGCATGCGCGCTTCAAACGCCTGGATCTCCCGCAGCAGGTCCTTGGGCGACCGGCCCCTTTCGCGCAAGCCCTTCCGCCGGAATCGGTCGAGGAACGAAGCGCGCTCCTCAGGCCTCAACTCCCGAGCCCACGCAAGCAGTCGCTCCTCTACCTCCTCCCGTGAGAGGTCGCGGAGCAACCCGCGCAGTTCGGTCAAAAATCGCTTTTGGGACAACCCCTTCATCACAATCCTCTTCGCAGGCCGTCGGCCCACCCGCCGACCATTGGGTTGCGGCGGACAATCCCCTCACCCGGTTTCCGTGACGGCCCGCACCCGGGCCCTTTGGATGTCCCACTCGTCGAGGATGAACCGGCTTTCCCGATCCACGATCCAATAACCGAACCGGTCCTCCGGGTCCTCCAGCACGCGGCACGGCCGCGCCCCGGCCCAGGGTTCCTCCCACGGGGGAGCCTTGCCCACCACCACCTCGAGCAGATCCCCGCTTTCCAGGGCCCGCCGTGCCAGACGGTGGATCGTCGGCTCGCACCGGTCCACCCACGGTACCGGGATCATCTCGTCGAGCCCTCTCCAGCGCAGGCGCACGGCGCCATGCAGCCGGCCGTACTCGTACAGGGCGCACAGCGATTTGGCATCGGCCTCCAGGCGCTTCAGCAGCCGGGTGCGCGCCCCCGAAGCCAGGTAGCCGCGGAGGGTCGCCGCATCGCCGAGGGGCCGCCGGATGCCGCAGGAGCCCTGGATCAGCATCTCGGTGGTGATCCGAATGGTGCGCCCCCGCCGGCCGATCCGGGTCGATTTCTTCGGGGGACCGAGTTCCGCGAGCCTGCGGGGCCCCGGATCGAACCCGAGGCCTGCCAGGAGCGCGCGCACGCGCAGGCCGGCGATCAGGTCGTACCCCTCTAAAGCCCGTCTCGCGGAGTCGAGTTCCTCTCGGGCGAACCCCCGGATGTCCCGGCGGTTCACATCGAGCACCACCACGACCTCGGGGCGCTCGGGAGGAAACCCGTGCACGATCACCCGCCGCAGCGCCGCCATCTCGGCGGCCCGGGCCGCCTGCCGGCGCTCCCTCGCCCGGATCTGTGCCCGGATCACAACAGGATCGGGCTGCAACGAGGCCCACCGCCTCTTCTGCTCGATCCGCTCCCGAACCATGCCCCGGGCCGCGCGCACTAGGGCGTCGCTGCCCGGGGCAACGGCCCACCGGCCGTCGGGAAGGACCGCTACGGGAGACCCGCGGCGGCCGAAATCCGGGTGGTCGGCCCGGACCCCATGCCAACGGGTGCAGGTTTCGAGAAACGACACCACCTCGCCGGGCTGCATGGGCCGGCCGTGGGCGTCGAGCACCGCGAGCACCACCCGCCGCACCGACCACTTGCCGTACAGCCTCTCCTCGCGCCACGCTTCTTCGAGTTCCGCCGGCGTCAGGGGCTGGTCGGGTCCGGGAAGCGGCGCCGGGGCCGGGCGTACCACCTCGATCCTCGGCGCCCTGGCAGGACGCAGTCCGAGCCGAAACGCCCACAGGTCCGTTTCCCACGCGTGGGGATCCAGGGCATAGAGATCGCCCTCGCGGTACACGGGCGGGCGGCCCGGCCGGCAGCGCTTCAGGGACCGGAGGGCCTGGTCGGCCGGTGCAATGCCGGCGCGCGCGAACCGTTCGGCCACCTGTTCCAGGGTCAAGGGCCCGCCCGCCTCGAGGAGGGCCACGATCAGCAGGGAGAAGGTGTTCGCCTCCCGGTGATCCTTCACCCCCTCGAGGCGCGGGGGTTCGATGCCGAGAACCTCGCAATACCGGTTCGTCACGTCAACCTTGCGGGGGAACCAAAATCTTGGTCATGGATGAGCACAGGCCGACACGGAGTGGTCCGGCCTTGCGGGGAGCCCCCCTGCGCCGTCTTCTTCCCACCGGGCGTTGGTGCGAGTTCGGGATCCCGAGCCCCTTAATCTGTGTTCCTCTGTGCGAATCTGTGGCTACCCCGCCCCTTCGGTGTCCGCCCGTTCCCAGGGGCCGTCCAGGGACCGGCGGATCCATTCCG
>CAZUYO010000299.1:0-3689 GCA_964624725.1 uncultured Thermodesulfobacteriota bacterium | reverse complement strand
CCGACTGCTCCTCGGGGTGCTCGGGCTGCTGAGCGACCCGGCACCCTCGAAGGAAACCCTGAAACCCCGGGGCCGGCACGAGCCGGTCCCGGGGTTTTTCTCTTCACGGATCCTCCCAGAGGCGCCCTCGTCGGGTTGCCGGGACGCCGCGCCCGGGGGCCGACTCGGCGCGCAAGCCGTACCCGGTAAGCCGCCGTCGTTTCCGGGTTCCAAGGAACCTAGGATAGGCGGCTGGGCTGCTTGGCAGCTGGGCGGCTAAGAACATTCGGGATTCCGGCGTTATCGCGACAGCCAGCCCGTGGGGCGGTTGCCGTAGCAGGGGCCAGAATTCAGAGGGCAGATGTCGAGAACCCCTGTCCTCTGTCTTCTGTCCTCTGGCTCCTGACACGGTCGCGGGTCTCGCGGTTTTCGGTCCTGTGGTCCAGACGGCGGCGGCTCACCGTGTAGCAGGGGCGGAAGTTATTGTTCTTGCGAACAGGCCGCGCCCTGCGCGGCCTACCGGAGCGTCCGAGTTTCCCGGCCTGCCCAGCCTCCCGACCGCAAAGCTACTTGCCGAGGAGGAAAGGGGGCACCGGCGGGCTTGGTTCCACGGGCACCAGCCATCCGGCGGCGAGGCACGCGGCTCCGGCCGCCAGGATGGCCCAGGCCAGGGTCCGCTGGGCCGTGCCGTGCCCCGGCCGGTCTTCCTTTTCCCAGATCCACAGGAAGGCGGCCAGGGCCACGAGCACCCCTCCCAGGGCCCACAGGGCGTAGCGCACCCCCTCGCTCACGGTTCGCGCCTCCGGAGGAGCACGATGCGGGGCCCCTTGCCGTACTCCCGCCGGCCGGCCGGCTCGAGGCCCAGGGCGGAGCCCCAGGTTTCGATCTCCTCGGCCGCGTAGGTCCGGCCGCGCTCGGTGGCCACCAGCATGTGGACCCCGAACAGGGCCGCAAACGGGGGCGCCGTGCGGTCCGGTTCCAGGAAGTGGTCGTGCACGGCCACCCAGCCCCCGGGGCGGAGCGCGTCCCGGATGCGGGCCAGAAGCGACCGGACCTCGTCTTCCCCCAGCATGTGCAGGATCTGGCTCGCCCACACCGCGTCGTACGGCCCCCCCAGGGGATCGCGCAGGAAGTCCCCTTCCAGGAACGCGATCCGTTCCGCCCCGGGTTTGCCCGCCACGAACTCCCGGGCGAGGCGCGAGGTGGGCGGGAGGTCGAAATGGTACGCCCGGAGCCCGGGCCAGCGGCTCACGAACGCCAGGCAGTAGTTTCCGGGGCCAGCCCCCAGATCGAGAAGGGTTTTCGCCCCGTCCAGGGGCAGGAGTTCGGCGACCCGCGGGGCGATGTCGCGGGTGATGTTCTCCATGCCCAGGATGAAGTGGCGAAGCCCCTCCTCGGAGGAGGGCAGCTGCTGGGTTTTTCGCCGGAGGGCCGGCCGGCCCGTGCGCCAGGTGCGCTCGAGCCCCTCCCAGTCCTCCCAGGTGTTGTGGAGGTGCCGCAGGATCTCGCCCCGGTAGTCGGGGGAGCCCCGGGCGAGCCACCGGGCGGCCGGGGGCGTCAGGCCGTATCGGTCCCCGGCCTTGGTCAGGAGCCCCATGCCCACCAGGGCGTTCAGGCAGAGCTCGGTGGCCCGGGAATCGAGCGTGAGCTTCTCGGCCGCCTCGACCGCGGTGAGGGGGGCCTCGGCCAGGGCGTCGAACACCCCCACGTCGAGGGCCACCAAAAGGAGCTTGGCCGGCTGAAATCCGGCGGCCAGGTTCCGAAGTTCTTGAAACTCCATCGGATCGTTCCTCCATCGGGTGCCGTACTGGCCCCCGGCTCTCCACGAGCCCCCCAACCGCGGATTTTCGTCGCAACGCCGGGAACCTCAGAATCCTTCCCTTGGTGTCCCTCCCCGGCGGGGTGGGGCCCCCGGCGGGGGGGCCGGGGGAAAACATACCGGACCGGCGCCGGAGCACAAAGGGGAAACTGCGGTTGTGTTCGCGGGCGGTTGTTGCCTAGACTCTCGGCCGCGTCTTCTCGTCGATCTCCTGTGAACCTCAAAAAGGGTGTAGCCATGGATCCGCGCGAACAACTGTCCCGGTCCCTCCACTCCGCGTCCGCCGTGCTCGAAAACCCCGAACGGCGCCGGCTCATCGCCGACGCCCTCGAGCGGCGGGAGGCCATCCCGCTCGCCACGGGGGCCTTGGCCACCTGGACCCCCCCGGAGTCCACGGGCCGGAGCCCCAAGGACACCTACATCGTACGCCGGCCCGAGAACGAGGGCACGATCGACTGGTCGTCCCCGAACTGCATCCCGATGGACCCGGAGACCTTCGACCTCCTGTGGGCCGACGCCTGCCGGGTGCTCGCCGCAAAGGACCGGGTGTACGTGTGCGACCGGGTGGTGGGGGCCGACCCCGCCTACGCCCTTCCGGTGCGCACCGTCACGCCCCGGGCGCTCACGGCCCTGTTCAGCTGGACCATGTTCCGGCCGGTTCCGGAGGACATCGGCCGCAGCGCCTTCGCCGACCGGCCGTTCCTGCTCCTGAGCCTCCCCTACGACAAGGTGGACGCGTCCAGGTACGAGGGTCGGCTCCGCACGCTCCCGGACGGCCGCACCTCCGACATGGCCATCGTCATGGATTTCGAGCGCCGCCTCGGGCTCGTGTACGGCTCGGCCTACTGCGGCACGAACAAGAAGCTCATGTTCACCGTGATGAACTACCTCCTGCCCGAGGTGGGGGTGCTGCCGCTGCACTGCTCCGCCAACGAGGGGAAGGCCGGGGACTGCGCCCTATTGCTCGGGCTGTCGGGTACGGGAAAGACCACGCTGTCCGCCGATCCGGACCGGGCGCTCCTGGGGGATGACGAGCACGGCTGGAGCGACAACGGCATCGCCAACTTCGAGTACGGCTGCTACGCCAAGCTCATCAACCTCCGCCAGGACAAGGAGCCGGAGATCTGGCACGCCACGTTCCACGAGGCCGACCCCCTGGACCACGGGGCCATCGTGGAGAACCTCATGGTGTACCCCGACGGCACCTTCGACGTGGACGACGAGAGGCTCACCCCCAACTCCCGGGCGGCCTACCCCCTCTCCTTCCTCACCAACATCAAGGATCCGCCGGTGAGCGGCCACCCGACCACGATCCTCTTTCTCACGGCCGACGCCAACGGGGTGCTGCCCCCGGTGGCCCGGTTGGACAAGAACCGGGCGATGTTCTGGTTCCTCATGGGGTATACGAGCAAGCTCGCGGGCACCGAGACCGGGGTGGTGGACCCGGTGAGCACGTTTTCGCGCTTTTTCGGGGCGCCGTTCATGCCGCGGAACCCCGGGGACTACGCCCGGATGCTGGGGGAGAAGCTCGACCGCCACGGCACCCGCGTGTTCCTGGTCAACACCGGCTGGAGCGGAGGGCCGTACGGGGTGGGACGGCGGATGGACATCGCCCTCACCCGGGCCGTGGTGAACGCGGCCCTGTCCGGGGCCCTGGACGAGGTGCCCTACCAGGAGGATCCGCTGTTCCACCTGGCCGTGCCCACGGCCTGCCCCGGGGTACCCCCGGAGGTCCTCGTCCCGAAAAACACCTGGGCCGACCCGGCCGCCTACGAGGCCCGGGCCCGGAAGCTGGCCGAGGACTTCCGGAACCATTTCGAGAAGGCCTACGGGGACAAGGCCATCGACCCGGCGGTGGCCGCCCAGTGTCCGGGGCGGTGAGGAGCCGAAA
>CAZUYO010000298.1:0-3728 GCA_964624725.1 uncultured Thermodesulfobacteriota bacterium | reverse complement strand
CTTGGCCCCCGGCCGTCGCTTGCGCTACCCTGGCGGGCGCGAGGAGGGACGGCGTGGACGGTTGCGTGCGCGAGATGTTGGAGGAGGCGGAGGACCGGGAGCTCCATCCGCGGGCGGCCCGGTCGGCCCGGTCCCGGGGGCGGGCGCGGCCCGAGGAACCCTGCGACATCCGGCCCTGCTTCCAGCACGACCGGGACCGGATCCTCCACTCCAAGGCCTTCCGGCGGCTCAAGCACAAAACCCAGGTGTTCCTGGCCCCGGCGGGCGACCACTACCGCACCCGGCTCACCCACACCCTCGAGGTGAGCCAGATCGCCCGCACGATCGCCCGGGCCCTGCGGCTCAACGAGGCGCTGGTCGAGGCCATCGCGCTCGGGCACGACCTCGGGCACACGCCGTTCGGCCACGCCGGAGAAACCGTGCTCCGGGAACTCCGGCCGGGGGGGTTTCACCACGCCGTGCAGAGCCTGCGGGTCGTCGACCTGCTGGAACGGGGCGGCCGGGGGCTCAACCTCACCCACGAGGTGCGCGAGGGGATCCTCCACCACTCCAAGGGTCGCGGGGAGATCCTGGCCACGGGGGTGAGCCTGGAGGCCCAGGTGGTGCGGGTGGCCGACCTCATCGCCTACCTCAACCACGACGTGGACGACGCCCTGCGGGCCGGGGTGATCCGCCGCGAGGAGATTCCGGCCCGGGTGCGCGCCGTGCTGGGGGAGACCCACGGGCAGCGGATCGACCGGATGGTCCGGGACGCCGTGGCCGAGACGATGCGGCGCGACTGGGAGGCCATCGCCCTGGGCGAGGAGGTCCACGCCGCGGCCCTGGAACTGCGGGAGTTCCTGTACGAGCGGGTGTACGAGAATCCCACGGTCCACGGCGACTTCATCAAAGCCAAGAAGATCCTGGAGGAACTCTACGGCCACTTCGTGGCGAACCCCGACTGGTTCCTGGAGACCCTGGCCCAGCCGATCCCCGGGGAGAAGATCGAGGACCTCGCGGCCGACTTCATCGCGGGCATGACCGACCGGTACGCGATCCTCTTGTACGAGCGGATCTTCATGCCCCAGCCCTGGAAGGTGATTTAGGGGCGATCGCAGGGGTCTCCTGGCCCCAACGCCCCGCCGACCGGAGGCCGCGGACCGATGACCGACTTCGCTTGAGTTTTTCGTAAAACGGCCGAAACGTAGGGGGAACCGCCGAGGGAGACGCCATGCCCAAGACCGTGCTGGTGGTGGACGACAGCCCCACGATCCGGGAGGCCGTGCGCCTGGCCCTGGCGGGGGAACCGTGGGACGTGGTCGAGGCCGCCGGGGAGGAGGAGGCCCTGGCCGCGATGGGGGAGGCACCGCCCGACGTGGTCCTGTGCGACGCCGACCTGGGCGAAGGCGACGGCTTGGGCCTGTGCCGCAGGCTGCGAGAGCACCCGGCGGGCGACCGGGCGCCCGTGGTGCTGATGGGGGCCCGGGTGGCGCCGGCCGCGGCCAAGGCCGCCGGCGCCATCGCGATCCTCGCGAAACCCTTCTCCTCCGAGGAACTCCTCGGGGCACTCCAGGAGGCCGTGGAAATGCAGAGCTTCGGCATGGACAACCTGGAACTGGACCTCACCGCCGAGGCCGACGAGAAGCGTCCGGCCGAGGCCGCTCCGGCTCCGGCGGGCGACGAGGTGGAGATCATCGACCTCTCGGACGAGGACGACCTCTCGGAGTTCGAGCTCCTGGAGGACCTGGAGCCCATCGAGGTGCCGCCGTCGCCCGTGGAGGGCGAGCCGGAGCTGGGCCTCGACGACCTCCTGTCGTTCGAGGCCGATCTGGGCCACGGGGAGGACGCCGGACAGCCGGTGGACCTGGGAGCGGCTGCCCCGGCCGGGGCGGGCGAGGCGGAGGACGAGATCGGGGATCTCCTGGCCTCGATCGGCGAGGAACCCGAGGAGCCCGCTGAGGCCCCCGTAGGGGACGACGAGGACATCGGCGACCTCCTCGCCTCGATCGCGGACGAGCCCGCCGAGGCTCCCGCCGCCGAGCCCGCGGGGCAGGACCTGGACCTGGGGGAGAGCCCCCGGGCCGCCCCTGAGGAGGAGGCACCGCCCGCCGGGGAACCGGTGGCTATAGAGGAACCCGGCGAGCCCCTCGGGAGTGCGCCGGACGCGGGCGCGCCGCCCCCGACCGAAGAGGCCGCCGCCCTCCCGGAACAACCCCTCCCCGACGAGGTGCCGGAGGAGCCGGCCGCCGCTGCGGCAGCCACCTTCCCCGAGACGCCCGAGGCCTACGAGGAGGGCGCGACCGGCTGGGAGGAGCCCGGCCCGACCCCGCCCCACCGGGCCGACTGGGACGAGGGGGTGGAGGAATCGGCCGCACCGGCGGCGGCCGCCGCGGACCTCGCCCCGGCCATCGAGTCCACGGTCCGCGCGGCCCTGGAGCGGAGCCTGTCGGCCGAGGCCCTCACCCCGCTCGTCCAGGCCACGGTGGAAAAGGTGGTGTGGGAGGTGGTGCCCCAGCTTGCCGAGCGGCTCATCCAGGAGGCGATCGAGAAGCTCAAGCAGGAGCCCGCGTAACCCCACACCGCGCCACCGGCACCACGGGCCCTGGCCAAACCGGCCAGGGCCGTTTACGTTTTCGGGGTCGCTCGCCCCCCGAGGAAAGGAGAACCACCGTGGAATCCCTTTGGCGTTCCTGGTTTCCGGCCGCGGGCCGGGTCACGTACCTCAACCACGCGGGCGTCGCCCCCCTCTCGACCCGGGTCGCCGAGGCGGTGGGGGCCGCAACCCGGGAGTGCACCGAGTGGGGCGCGTTTCGCTACGGGCGGCTCCTGGCCGGACTCCGGCGGGCCCGGGAGTCCGCGGCCCGGCTCCTCGGGGTGCGCCCCGGGAACGTGGCGTTCGTCAAGAACACCTCGGAGGGGGTCTCCTTCGTGGCCGAGGGGTTTCCCTGGAAGCCCGGCGAGGCCGTGGTGGTGCCCGAGGGGGAGTTCCCGACCAACGTGTACCCCTGGATGAACCTGGCCCGGCGGGGCGTCCGCGTGGTTCGGGTACCCGAGCGGGGCGGCCGCCTCGAGCTGGACGACTATCGAAAGGCCCTGGACGAACCCGGGGTTCGGGTGCTCGCGGTCTCGGCCGTGGAGTACGGCACCGGGTTCCGAAACGACCTGGCCGCCCTGGGGGAGATCTGCCGGGAGCGGGGGGTGTTCCTGTTCGTGGACGCGATCCAGGCCCTGGGGTGCCTGCCCCTGGAGCCCCAACGCCTCGGCGTCCACGCCCTCGCGGCCGACGCCCACAAGTGGCTCTGCGGGCCCGAGGGGATCGGGATCCTGTACCTCTCGGACGAGGCCCTGAACCTCCTGCACCCGGTCGAGGTGGGCTGGAACTCGGTGGCCGACCCGCTCGCGTTCGACCGGATCCGGTTCGAACTGCGGCCCGACGCGGCCCGGTTCGAGGCGGGAAGCCCGAGCACCATCGCGGTGCACGGCCTGGGCGCGGCGGTGGACCTCTTGCTGGAGGTCGGGATCGAACGGGTGTGGGACCGGGTGCGGGGACTCACCGATCGCCTGATCGAGGGACTCCGGGAGCGGGGATACACGATCGCCTCCCCCCTGGCGCCCGGCGAGCGAAGCGGTATCCTGACCTTCGTGCCGCGGCGGCCGGCGGCCGAACTGGCCGAGGCGCTCCACGACCGGGGCGTGTTCGTGGCCGCCCGGGGCCCGGGGCTTCGGGTGTCGCCCCATTTCTACAACAC
>CAZUYO010000297.1:0-3749 GCA_964624725.1 uncultured Thermodesulfobacteriota bacterium | reverse complement strand
TAGCTTCCTAGCGGATGGGGAAGGAGTGAGGTTCATGTTTCGCGCCCTTCGCAAAAGCCTTTCGGCCAAGATCGCGGTGTCCACGACGGCCACCCTCGTGATCCTCCTGGGTCTCGCCAGCGCCTACACGGGCTGGGTCCAGCGCCGCACGGTGGTGGATCTCCAGACCCGCACGAACGAGGGGTTCGCCACGTTCGTGTACAACACGCTCCTCTTCTCCATGGTCGAGGGGAAGATGGCGGAACTCCAGAAGATCCTGGAGAACGCCGTGTCCACCGCGGGGATCGAGGCGCTTCGCATCGTCACGCCCGACGGCACCGTGCGCTACAGCGGGCGGCCCGCCGAGATCGGCAAGAAGATCGAGGACCCGGCGCTGGAGCGGCTCGTCCAGTCCGGCGCCAAGACGACCGGGCTCCTGGCGCTCCGCAGGGCCGGCCACGTGACCGAGGCCGTGCCGCTCCACAACCAGGGGGTGTGCACCACCTGCCACGCCTCCGACCCCCCCTACCTGGGGACCATCCTGGTGGGGTTCGATTTCTCGGACTTCGACGCCCAGTTGGCGACGATCCGGAACCGGCAGTTGGGCCTGTTCGGGGTGACGGTCGTGCTGGTCGCCCTGGTGGTCTTGGTGAGCGTCCGTTCGCTCGTGCTCCGGCCCATCTTCCGCCTCGAAACCACGGCCCGCCGCATGGCGGGGGGCGACCTGACCCAGGAGGTGTCGATCCGGGGCGAGGACGAGATGGCCCGGCTGGCGGGGCACCTCGACACCCTGCGCACCCACCTTCGCGACACGCTCCAGCGCTCCGCCTCCGTGGCCACCGCGCTCGCCGAGGCGGTCGAGCGGCTCCACGACTCGAGCGAGTCGCTGGTGTCCATCGCGATGGAACAGTCGAGCGGCGCGGCGGAACAGGCCTCGGCCGTCCAGGAGGCCACCACCACCGCCGAGGAGATCGCCGCGACCTCGAACGAGATCTCGGCCAACGTGGAGAGCGTGGAGCGGGTGGCGGAGGAAACCTTTAACGCGTGCGTGAAGGGGCGCGACGCCGTGCGCGACGCCATGGCCGGGATGGGGGAGGTCAAGGAGCAGGTGGGCGCCATCGCGAGCTCGATGATGGAACTGGGCAAGAAGTCCCAGAAGATCGGGGGCATCGTGGACATCATCGACGAGATCAGCGAGCAGACCCACCTCCTCGCGGTCAACGCGGCCATCGAGGCCGCCGGCGCCGGGGAACACGGCAAGCGGTTCGGGGTGGTGGCCGGGGAGGTCCGGCGGCTGGCCCAGCGCACCGTGGAGGCCACCGGCCAGATCAAGTCGCTCGTCGAGGAGATCCAGAACTCGGTGAACACGACGCTGCTGACCACGGAGAAGGGGACCACCACGGCCCGGGCCGGGGCCCAGCGGGTGGACCAGATCGGGGAGAGCCTGGAGACGATCCTCGAGCTCGTGCGCCAGACCAAGGAGTCGGCCAAGGAGATCACCGTGGCCACGCAGCAGCAGGCCACCGCCGGGGAGCAGCTCGTGCTCACGATCACCGACATCAACGACGTGGCCGTGCAGGTGAACCGGTCGGCCGAGAAGGTGGAGAAGGCCGTGATCAACCTGAAGGAGCTGGCCCGGCGGCTCAAGGACCTGGCCCAGGAGAACCTGGGCGTCCAGGGGTTCACGGTCTGATTCCGCGATGGCGGTGGACGAGAAGTACGTCCGGATCTTCCTCGAGGAGGCCGAAGAGCTCCTCGAGCGACTGGGCGAGCGGCTCCTGCGGCTCGAGCAGGACCCCGGCGACGCCGAGGCGCTCCGGAGCGCCATGCGGCTGGCGCACACGGTGAAGGGCAGTTCCCGCATGGTCGGCCTGGAGGCCGTGAGCCGGGAGGCCCACGCCCTCGAGGACCGCCTCAAGGCGGCCGCGTCCGAGGGGTTTGCGCCGGACACCATCACCCAACTGCTTCGGGGGGTCGACCGGCTGCGCCGCGAACTCGGGAGCCTCGCCGCCCCTCCTCCGCCGCCGTCCCCCGAGCCCGGCCGGGGCGAGGCCTCTCCGGCCCCGGCTCCTGCGGAGCCGGCGCGGCTGCGGGTCGCCACCGAACGGCTCGACGAGCTCCAGAACCTCGTGGACGACCTCGCGACCCAGAGGGCCGCCATCCTGGCCCGGATGGACCGGTTCCGAAGGGCCTTCGCCCACCTGGGGCTCCTGCGGTGGCAGGATCCGGACCGGCCCTTGGAGCCCGAGGAGATCCGGGCGCTGCGGGGCATGGCCCGCATGGTGGCCGGCCGGGGATTCAGTCAGTTCCTGGACGAACTCGGCCATCTCGACCGCCTGGTGGCCGAACTGCAGGCGCAGGTGCTCACCCTTCGCATGGTTCCCCTGGGGGACCTCCTCGAAGGGTTCCGGCGAACGGCCCGGGATCTCGCCCGAGACCTCGGAAAAGAGGTCGAGGTCGTGGTGGAGGGGCGGCTCACCGAGGTGGACCGGTCGCTCCTCGGGGCGATTCAGGGGCCGCTCTCCCACCTCGTGCGAAACGCCATGGACCACGGAATCGAACGTCCCGACGAGCGGGAACGGGCCGGGAAACCCCGCCGGGGCCGCCTGACCCTCCGGGCGTACCACCGCTCCAACGCGGTGGCGATCGAGGTGGAGGACGACGGCCGCGGCCTCGACCCCCGGGAGATCCGGCGCAAGGCGGTCGAAAAGGGCCTCCTTTCGGAGGAGCAGGCCCGCGCCCTCACCGACGACGAGGCCCTCTACCTCCTGTGCCGTCCCGGGTTCTCCACCCGGGACCGGGTGAGCGAGGTGTCGGGCCGGGGGGTGGGCCTCGACGTGGTGAAGCTCCGGGTCGAAAAGCTCAAGGGCTCCCTCGTGATCCAGAGCGAGACCGGCCGGTGGTCCCGGTTCCGGCTTCTGCTGCCCCTGTCGCTCACCACCCTTTCGGCCCTCGTGGTCCGGGCCGGCAACGAACCCTACGCCCTGCCCGCGCTGTTCGTGGACCGCTGCGAGTCCGTGCCGGTTCGGGACCTCGAAGCCCGAAACCGGCTCTGGGATGCGGGGGACCGGGTGGCGCCGGTGGTGGATCTGGCCACGGCGCTCGGGGTGGAGCGGGGGCAGCCCGCGGCCCGGGTCGGCGTGGTCCGACTCCGGTTCCGGAACCGCACCATGCTCCTGGAGGTCGACCGCATCGAGGGGGAGCGGGAACTCGTCCTGAAACCCCTGGGACCCCACCTGGCCGGGGCGCCCCTGGTGCTCGGGGTTTCGTTCCTGCCGTCGGGCGAGGCCCTGCCCGTGCTCAACGTGCTCGACCTCCATGCCCGGTGGGCCGAGTGGGAGGCCGCCCACCGCGGCACCGCGGGCCGGCCGCGGCGGCCGCTTCGGATCCTCGTGGCCGACGACTCGGTGACCACCCGCCACATGCTCGAGCAGGTGGTGCGTGCCAGCGGATACGAGCCCGTGCTCGCCGCAAGCGGCGCCGAGGGGTGGGAGATCCTCCGGCGGGAGCGCATCGACCTCGTGGTGACCGACCTGGACATGCCCGAACTCGACGGATACGGGCTCATCCGGAGGATCCGGTCCACCCAGGCCACCGCCTCGCTGCCGATCGTCGTGCTGTCGAACCGGGCGGGGGACGCCCAACGGGTGGAGGAGGCCGGGGCCAACGCGTTCCTGCCGAAGGACCGGTTCCGGCAAAGGGAGTTCGCGGCCCTGGTGGCGGAGCTGCTCGGTCGGGGAGAAGAGGCGCGGTGACCCGGGGGCGGCCGG
>CAZUYO010000296.1:0-3752 GCA_964624725.1 uncultured Thermodesulfobacteriota bacterium | reverse complement strand
GTTCCCGGGGCCGGCGAACGCCGCGAGATCCCGACGCCTGACGAGAGTCCACCCGGATCAGTGGCCCCCGCCTTTTCCCCCACTGTACAGCCGCACGAACACCTCCGGCCGCAGAGCGGGTGGGTTGCTGCTCCGGAAGTCCTCGACGTTACGGGTGACGATGCACTCGGCTCCGACAGCCCGCGCGGCCGCGTGGCACACGGCATCTTCGAGGTCGGGCCACGCGGAGGCGAGGGCCGATCGAACCACCTGCTCGTCCACCGGTGCGACCCGGAGGCGCTCCAACAGGTGGGCCGTGATCCTAGGGGCTTCTTCGGCTCCGACCCTTTACCGGTGCTTCTCCTCCCAATGCTTCGCAAGTTCTTCCTCGATCTCCTCGGCCGACCAAGGGGGCTCCGTCCCCCGGCCGGCGCCCAACAAGGCCCGCGTCCAGTCGTCAAGCCCTTGGAGGGAATCGTCGTTTGCGTCTGCCGCGAGGGCCAGGAACTCCTCCACGGCCTTGGAGAGGGAAATGCCGCGGCTGGCGGCCCAGCGTTTCGCCTTCCTGATCACCTCCTCATCCATGCGCAGGGTAAGCTTGGTCTGCATCGCGGACTCCTGCCCGGGACCCGATGGGGCCCCGGAACGGGGCCCCGGTTCCCTCCCGTCGGCCGGGGGGTGAGGGGTGTGGCCCCCCTCGGCCGCCGTCCAAGGGGGCTCCTGGCTGACGTACAAAATCGCGTTCAGGTTACGTCAAACCCGCGGGGGTCCAAATCTCCACCGCGTCTTTTCCTGACTTACCGGTTCAGGCTCCAGTCGTACTCCAGGTACTCGAACGCGACCCGGTCGGCCTTGTGAAAGCCGCCCGGGTGGCGTGCGTCGCCGGGGTCCTCACGAATGTGCGCGGGGCAGTTCACAGCCTCGGCGGGTGGCTAGAACATGCCCTGCCAGCCCAGGGTCAGGAGCCAATCGGTCTCCAGTTGGGGACCGTCCAGGTTCTGGTAGATCGGCACGCCCCCCTCCACCGAGAAGGTCTGCCCGCCCCAGATGAGATTCAGGCCGGCGAGGGCGTCCACCCGGGTGCCGCCCCGGAGTTCCGGGTCGGCCGTGGGGACCATGCGGGGGTTGAGGGCGTCGTCCTCGCCGGAGATGTCCTCCCAGGTGCGGCCGTCGAGCCGGAGCGAGGTGTTGAGCCACGGGGCCCATTGGCGCCCGAGCCAGGCGGTGAGCCCGTACTCGTTGCCCAGGCGGTAGTCGCGGTTGTTCCGGCCCAGCCGCAGGGTGGCCCGGGCCTGGCTCCCCCAGTTCCAGGCGGCCCGTGACGCCTGGTAGGTCACCCCGGGGCGAAGGTCCAGGGTGCCCGACCCGAGCTGCATCGGGTAGGGGAGCTGCACGTTGTCGCCCATGGGCGTGTCCCCGTCTTCCTCGATGGAGCCGGTGGGCAGGCTGAGCCCCAGATTGAGGTGCCAGCGGTGCGGCCCGCGGCCGGGCAACCCGACCAGCGCGGAGAGGCCGATGTCGCCGAGGCCCTCGGCCCGGGTCGTGAACTCGTTGCCCATCATGCGGGTCCGGTGATCCATCTCGACGATTTTCCAGGGCACCATCGCCATCACCGTGACCCGGTCGGTCAGGCCGTACATGAGCCCCAGCATGTGCATCCGCATGGTCATCCGCTTCGGGGCCACCATGTAGTCCCCGAGCACCTCCGAGAGCCCTTGTCGGTCGGTGCCGTCCCGGTTCCCTTCCATCTCCATGAACATGAACCGGTAGCTCGGCATCCAGCTACCGGCGGGATGGGTGTGGCTTCCCATGACCCCGATGGGGGGAAGCACGCCGTGATGGTGGTGCCCGCCGTGGACGTGTCCCGGGGCGCCCGGCGCCCCCACGAGGTCCAGGTTGAACCGGACCCGGTCCTCCCCCTGCGGGGCCCGCACGAGGATCTCGATCTCCCACCACCCGGGCATCTGGAATTTCATGCCCCCCACCCGGTACCGGCCGGCCCCCAGTTGTTCCACCACCCGGGGTTGGGTGGGCATGCCGTGGCCGTGTTCCGGCATGTCGCCCCACACCGAGAGTTCGGCCCCGTCCACCGGGGTGCCGTCCGGCCGGGTCACCTTGATGACCCAGCTGTGGAGCCGGTTGAGCGGGATCGGGGTGAGCTCGCTTTCGTAGCTCACCACGTAGGCGCCGTTCTCGGTGGGCCGGCGGGTGGCCAGGTCGAGCTGCGCGGGCCGCCGGGCGGGCACCTCCCGTACGGTGTGCCCGGCCGGCGGGCGCGCCGGGGCGGGGTGCTGGTGGGCCGGGTGGAGGCCGGCGCAGGCGGTCATGCCGAGGAGTCCGGCGGTAACGCCGGAGAGGAGGAGGGAGCGGGGGATCATGGAAACTCCTTTCGCTGAACAAGAGGTTACAGGCTGGAGACCTCGCCCGACAGCGTGTGGAGGAACGCCTCCAGGTCGGCCAGGTCCCGGTCCGTGAGGTCGCCGTGCAGGAGTTCGGGCGGGGCGCCGGGTTCTCCCGAGCGCTTGCGGTAGAACTCCAGCACCTCCCGGAGCGTGGCAAACTGGCCCGCGTGCATGTAGGGCGGGCGGCCGGCCACGTTCCGGAGGCTCGGGGTTTTGAACGCCCCGTCCTGGCGGGCCGGGTCGTACCGGAGGAACTCGAGTTCCCCGCACGCGGACCGGGGGGCGTCGCTCCAGCGGCTCAGGCAGTTGAACTCGTCGGCTTGCACCAGCCGGATGCCCCGGGCCCGGCCGGGGTCGTGTCCCACCTCGGGCACGTCGGGGACGCCCAGGGCGTGAAACTCCCCGTTTGTGAACAAGGGTCCGTTGTGGCAGCCCACGCACCCGGCCCGGCCGAGGAACAACCGCAGCCCTCGCGCCTCCGAGGGGGTGAGCACGGCGGCCGGGTCCTCCCGCCCCCGGAGCACGGCGGCCGCGTACCGGTCGAACCGGGACGGCCCGTGGCGGATCGTACGCACGTAGGCCTCGATGGCCTTCCCGGCGTTCACGAACACCCGGGTCACCCCATCGCGCACCTCGGGCGCGAGCCTCTGCCAGGCCGCACGGTCGGCCGGTTCCGCCGCGTTGGGCGAGGCCGTCCGGGGCAGACGTTCAGGGTCCAGGGCGGGCAGGGGCCCGAACACCGCCTCGTACGCCGAGCGATAGACCCGGGCCACCCGCAGGGCCACCCAGGTCCGGGTGATCCCGTGTTCCACCGGGCTCTCCGGCGGGCCGAGCGCCTGGGCCCAAAGGGAGTCCTTGCGGCCGTCCCAGAAAAACCAGGTCCCGTAGGCCGCCCCGGCCAGGGGCATGGTGCGCCGGTCCGTGGTCCCCATACCCCGTCCCCGCGGAAACCGGTCGGTGAACTGGACCTCCGGGAGATGGCAGGTGCCGCAGGCCACCCGGCCGTTGGCGCTCAGGCCGGTGTCGAAAAAGAGTTTCTTGCCCAGGGCGGCGGCCGCGGGGTCGTCCGCCACCCGGTTCGTGGGGTCGGGGGGCGGGTCTCCCAGCGACTCGATCCACAGGGATTCCAAAATCCGCCGTTCCTGGGCCGACCATCGGTGAAGATCCGCGCCGCCCGGGGGGAGGGCGGCGCACCCGGCCAGGACGCCCAGCGCCACGCCGCCCAGCCAGGCCCAAAATCGCGTTTGCATCCTTCGCTCCCTTGTCTCGGTCCTCCGCGGGAACCCCGCGCCGGAAAACAATACCAAAGGGATCAGAAACCGCAATTTCCGTTCACCCCGCCTCTGCCAGGTACCAGGTCACCGGCCCCGT
>CAZUYO010000295.1:0-3793 GCA_964624725.1 uncultured Thermodesulfobacteriota bacterium | reverse complement strand
CCCTCTCCCTTTGACCGGGAAACGGCCCCGCCGTATCCTGGCCCCGCCATGAGATTTCTTCGTCTCGTACTCGGGTTGTCCACGCTCCTGGTCGCCGCGGCCCTCCTGGGGTGCAGCGCGCCGGAGGCCCCGGTGGGGCCCCGGGAGAAGACCGACGGCGAGAGCGTGGCGGTGGAGGTGAACGCCCTGGCGCCGGCCTTCGCCGGAAAGACCCTGGGGGGCGGAGAGGTGCGACTGGCCGACTACGTGGGCAGCCACGTGGTGCTCCTGGAGTTCTGGAGCGTGTTTTGCAAATCGTGCCTGGAGGAGATGCCCCATATCGAGGAGCTCCAGCGCCGGTACGGGGCGGACGGGCTGCAGGTGATCAGCGTGAACACCGATGTGTTCTCGGCCTCCCGGATCCAGAAGACCCTGGACCGGGCCGGCCTCCATCCGCCCTACCCGGTGGTCCTGGATGTGCGGCAGGAGGTGGTGAAGGCGTACAACGTGGAGGTGCTGCCGGTCACGGTGGTGGTCGACCGGTCCGGCTGGATCCGGCTGTACCAGGAGGGGTACCGCCCCGGGGACGAGTCCCGGTTCGAGAGGGTGGTGCGCCGGTATCTGGGGAAGGAGGGGGCCGGGGACGTGACGTTGGCCTCCCGGGGCGGGGTGACGGCGTTCGCGCCCGCGGGGGGGGAGCTGGTGGCCGTGGGGAGCCGGGTGCCGGAGTTGCGGAGCAACGCCCTCGGGGGGCAGGAGGTGCGGGTGGGCCGGGGGAGCCCGCAGCTCCTGTTCTTCTGGAGCCTGTACTGCCGGCCCTGCCGCGCGGAGTTCGGCCCGGCGACGAAATTGGCCGAGCGGTTCCAGGGCCAGGGCCTTCGGGTGTGGGCGGTGAACGTGGACAACCCGGCCCTGGAGCCCCGGATCCGCCGGTTTCTCGCGGGGCGGCGGAGTCCGCCGTGTGTCGTGGATTGGGGCGGGCGGGGCATCGCCCGGGCCCTCGGGGTGCGGGCCACCCCGAGCGTGGTGCTCCTGGACGCGGAGGGGCGGGTGGTGCACGCGGCCGAGGGCCGGGTGGAGTGGGAGCAGCTGGAGGGGGCCGTGGAGGGGATGTTGGCGGCGCGGGGGCGTTGACACGACCCGTCCGCGTGGTATTTATGGAGCGTTTCGGTTGGCAAAAGAGGCCGCCCCATGGGCGGGGCGGACAAGGAGACGAGAAGGGCCATGTGGGATTACACGGACAAGGTCAAGGATCACTTTTTGAACCCCCGCAACGTGGGGAAGATGGAGAACCCGGACGCGGTGGGGGAGGTGGGGAGCCTCGCCTGCGGCGACGCGCTGCGGCTGTATCTGAAGATCGAGGACGAGCGCATCGTGGATGCCAAGTTCCAGACCTTCGGGTGCGGCAGCGCCATCGCGTCGGCCTCGGCCCTGACCGAGATGGTCAAGGGCAAGACCCTGGACGAGGCCCTGCAGATCACCAACAAGGACATCGCCGATTACCTGGGGGGGCTGCCCAAGGAGAAGATGCACTGCTCGGTGATGGGGCGGGAGGCCCTGGAGGCCGCGATCAACAACTACCGCGGGATCGAGACGCCCAAGGCCGAGCTCGAGGGGGAGGTGGTGTGTGAGTGCTTCGGGGTCACCGACAAGCAGATCCGCCGGGCGATCCTGGAGAACGACCTCAAGACCGTCGAGGACGTGACCCATTACACCAAGGCCGGCGGCGGATGCGAGCGGTGCCTGCCGGACATCGAGCGCATCCTCCGGGAGGTCCGGGGCGAGATCCAGCGGGCCAAGGAGGCCGAGCAACGGCCCAGGCGGCTCACGAACCTCCAGCGGATCCAGCTCATCCAGAAGGTGATCGACGAGGAGATCCGGCCCGGTCTCCAGGCCGACGGGGGCGACGTGGAGCTGGTGGACGTGGACGGCACCACGGTGTACGTGCGGTTCCGGGGGATGTGCGTGAACTGCCCCTCGAGCCAGGTGACTCTCTACGATGGGATTCAGGCGCGGCTGCGGGAGATGGTGGACCCGGAGATCCGGGTGGTGGAGGCCTAGGCGATGCGGACAATCTATTTCGACAACAACGCGACGACGCGGGTGGACCCGGCCGTGTTCGAGGAGATGGCCCCGTATTTTTGTGATCTGTACGGGAACCCCTCGAGCATGCACACCTTCGGGGGCCAGGTGGGCCGAAAGATCGGGGAGGCCCGGGAGCGGGTGGCCGCGCTGCTGGGCGCCGACCCCTCGGAGATCGTGTTCACGAGCTGCGGCACCGAGGGGGACAACACCGCGATCCGCTCCGCGCTGGAAGCCCTGCCGGAGAAGCGCCACGTGGTGACGACCCGGGTCGAGCACCCGGCGGTGTTGAACCTGGTGAACCACCTCGTCAAGAAGGGCTACCACGTGACGCTTCTGGGGGTGGACGAGCAGGGCATGATCGACCTCGCGGAGCTGGAGGACAGCCTCCGGGACGACACGGCCATCGTGTCGATCATGTGGGCGAACAACGAGACCGGCACGGTCTTTCCGATCGAGAAGGCGGCCGAGATCGTGAAAAGCCGGGGGATCCTGTTCCACACCGACGCGGTCCAGGCGGTGGGCAAGATCCCCATCGATCTCCGGAAGCTGCCGGCGGACTTCCTGGTGCTCTCGGGGCACAAGCTCCACGCCCCCAAGGGGGTGGGGGCCCTGTACGTGCGCAAGGGCACGCCCTACCGCCCGTTCCTGATCGGGGGGCACCAGGAGCGGGGCCGGCGGGGCGGCACCGAGAACGTGCCCGGCATCATCGGGCTGGGGAAGGCCTGCGAGCTCGCCCGGGAGCACATGGACGAGGAGAACACCCGGGTGCGGGCCCTGCGGGACCGGCTGGAGGCGGGGCTCCTGGCGGCCATTCCGGACACGCGGCTCAACGGCCACCCCACCGAGCGGCTCCCCAACACCGTGAACCTGTCGTTCAAGTTCGTGGAGGGGGAGGCGATCCTGCTCCTGCTGGACCAGATCGGGGTGTGCGCGAGTTCCGGGTCGGCCTGCACCTCGGGGAGCCTCGAGCCCTCCCATGTGCTGCGGGCCATGGGGGTCCCCTTCACCTTCGCCCACGGGTCGGTGCGGTTCAGCCTGAGCCGGTTCAACACCGAGGACGAGGTGGATTTCGTGGTGGCGGAGCTGCCCAAGATCATCGAGCGGCTCCGTTCGATCTCTCCGTTCACGGAGGACCACGAACCGCCGGCGTGCACCTGCTAGGGCGCCGGGCCAGCGGAGCGGCGGGGTGCGAGCCGGGGGCGCGGGCCTGGGGGAGCTGGAGCGGCGCCTGGAGGCGTTGGAGCGGGAGTACGACCTGTTTCTGGCCGGCACCCGCCGGGCGGAGCCCGAGCGGGAGCGCCGGGATCTGGAGCGCGCGCTCCTTCGGGTGGTGGGGTCTCCCCTCCTCTCCACGGCCGAGCGGTTCCGGGCGAGCACGTTGGCGCACCGGTTTCGGGCCCTGGAATCCCGGGTGCGGACCCTCCTGGAGCGCAAGGAAGGGAAGGCGCGGGCCCAGGCCCCGGAGGGGGCGGAGGCCGGCGGCGCGGAGATCCTGGTGGACCGGGCCCTGCTGGCCGATCCGGCGGCGCTCGATCGGTACGTGGGGCGGCTCCATGCCGAGGTGGGCCGGCTGAGCGGGGGCCGGGCCGCGGTGAGCCGGGAGGATCTGCGGGAGCGGATCCGGGCGGCCGCCGAAACCCATCTGGGCAGGGCCGGGGTGAAGGGGGTCCGGTTCCGGCTGGAGGTGGACGGCGGGCGGCCGAAGATCCGGGGGGACCTGGTGGTGGAT
>CAZUYO010000294.1:0-3795 GCA_964624725.1 uncultured Thermodesulfobacteriota bacterium | reverse complement strand
GGGCGACCTGGAGGGGGCGGGCCGGCCGCGGCCGGTGCCCTGGCTCGTGCCCGGGGGGCTCGTCGCGGCGGCGCTCGTGCTCACGGCCCTCCTTTTCCGCCCCGGGGTTCTGCTGGAGAGCCGCTCCGGGGGCGGGGCGCTCCACGCCCCGGTCTGGGCGAGCCTGGGGGCGGGGCTCGCCATCGGGGTGGCCTGCCAGCGCTCCCGGTTTTGCATCACCGGCTCGGTGCGCGACATCCTCCTCACCCGGAGCCGGGGCCCGGCCCTGGCCCTGGGGGCGCTGCTCCTCACGGCCGGTCTGGCCAACGGGTTTACGGGCCAGTTCCGGCTTGGCTATTATGACCCGCCGGGGGCCCATCTGGAGATCCTCTGGAACTTCCTGGGGATGGGCCTCGTGGGCCTGGCGGCCGTGGTGGCCGGGGGGTGCCCGTTCCGCCAGATCGTGCGCGCCGGGGAGGGCGACCTCGACGCCGCGGCCGTGGTCGTGGGCATGGGCCTGGGGGCGGCCCTGGTGCAGGCCTGGGGGCTGGGGGCCACGGCCGCCGGGGTGCCCGCGGCCGGCAAGGTGGCGGTTCTTCTGGGGCTGGCGGCGCTTCTGGGGCTTGGCGCCTCCGTTCGGTCCCCTTGACCCGGAACCGGCCTTCCGCTTGGGTAGGCTGCGAGCGCCCCATCCGATCCTCGGGCCTTGGCGTGCCGGTTGTCTGCGCCGTCGGTTCGAGCGGAACCAGCGGATGGCCCTGGGGCTCGACAAGGGGGTAGACGTTCCGGGGGCGCGTCGAGCCGAGGCGTCGCACGCGGCTCCCCCGGAGGCCCCATGCCCCCGGGCTGTGAGATGGCGCCAACGAGGCGTGGTCACGCTTGGAGCGCTGGAAGATCGGGGAGGGTTTCAAGCCTCCCAGCGTCCCAGCCTCCGAGCGTCCTGGCGGAACTTGCCGAAAGGAGGCGGGCGATGGATCGGCGGATACGATGCTGGGCGGCGGCGGTGGCGTTGGCGGGGCTTGCGGGGTGCATCTCGCTGCCCCAGCCCAAGCGAATCGCCGTGCCCCAGACGGCCCGCACCGAGACCGAGCACATCCTCTACGCCCCCACCACCTGGCAAGGGGAGATCCGGCTCATCCGGCCGGTGATCGTGACCAAGACGGCCACCCTGACCCTCCAGCCCGGCACCCGGGTGTTCTTCGACATGCCCCCGGTGGAGGAGGGGAAAGATCCCGAGCCCTGGATCCGGGTGCTGGGGAGCCTGGTGGCCCTCGGCACCCCCGAGGCGCCCATCGTGTTGACCTCGGTGGGCCTTCGGAACAACGAGTTCGAGGACATGATCACCCTGGAGGGGGCCAAGGAGGCCCACTTCCGCCACGTGACCTTCGAGCGCGGGCCCTGGGCCGTGCACAGCCACGACACGCCGGTGGACTTCGAGGACTGCGTGTTCCGGGCGAACTACGGCGGGGCCCGGTTCCAGGGCGGCCGGGTCGTGATCCGGCGGTGCCGGTTCGAGGACAACCGGATCGGGGTGCGGTGCCTCAACGGCTCGCCCGTGATCGAGGAGAGCGTCTTCGCCGGGAACCTCACCGGCATCTTCTTCCGGCAGGGCGTGAAAGCCGCGGTGCTCCGGCGCAACAACTTCGACAACCGGGAGTACGATCTCAAGCTCGGCGAGGCCCAGGCCGACGACGTGGACGCGGCCCAGAACTGGTGGAAGGCCGCCGCCGAGGGCAAGCTCGCCGAGCGGATCTTCGACGGTGCCGACTCCGAGGGGGTGGGCCGGGTGACCGTGGATCCCCAACTCACCGTGCCCTGGGGCACGCCGGAGAAGAAGAAATAGCCGTGCCGATCCTCCGACGAAACCCGCGCCTCGCCTGGCGCGACGAACCCGCCGCCCGCGACCGGATCGTGGCCGCCCTGGAGCGCGGCGAGCCCGCCGGGGACGAGGGCTGGGTGCTCCTCATCGACGGCGGCCAGATGCACCAGCTCAACCTCCTGGCCGGGGAGATCTGGCTCCTCGCGGACGGCACCCGCGACGAGGCGGCCATCGCCGCCGAGCTCGCCCGGCGCTACGACGCCCCGGCCGAGGAGATCCGGGCCGACGTGGAGGCCTTCGTGGCCGATTGCCTCGCGCGGGGCTGGCTGGTGGCCGAGGACGCCTGACCCGTGGAACTCACCGCACCGCTCACCGTCAACTGGACCCTCTCCTACGCCTGCAACTTCTCGTGCCGGCACTGCTACTCCCGGGGGCTCCACCGGCCGGAGCTCCCCCTGGAGAAGGTGCTCGCCCTCGTGGACGAGCTCGCCCGGTGCCGGGTGCTGTTCGTGAACTTTGGGGGCGGCGAGCCCCTGCTCTACCCCCACCTCTGGACCGTGGCCCGGGCCGCGGCCGACCGGGGCCTCCGGGTCAGCATGAACACGAACGGGTGGCTTCTCGACGCCGACGCCGCGGCCCGCATCCGGGAGGCCGGGTTCGCCTCGGTGGGGGTGAGCCTCGACGGCGCCACGGCCGAGGTCCACGACGCGTTTCGAAGCCGTCCCGGGAGCTTCGCCCGGGCCCTGGCCGCCCTGGAACGCTTGCGGGAAGCCGGGGTCGCCTCCACCGTTTCGGCCGTGATCCACCGGGACAATGTGGGCTCCTACCGCCGGATCGTGGAGCTCGCGGCCGCGCGGGGGGCCGGCACGGTGTACCTCCACAACTTCAAGTGCTCGGGCCGGGGGGCCGAGAACCGGGCCGAGCTCGACCTTTCCCCCGACGAGTGGCGGCGGTTCTACGAGGACGCCCTGGCCTGGCGGGCCGAGGCCCCCGCCAAGCTCGCCTTCGACGACCCGATCCTGGCCCTCCTGGGCGAGGCCGAACCCGGGGCGGTGAAGGGGAGCACCTGCGGGAAGCTGTCGCTCCACCTGGAGCCCGACGGCGAGGTGACCCCCTGCGGGTTCATCCCGGTCTCGGCCGGGAACCTCCTCGAAACCCCCCTGGACGAGCTCTGGCGCACCTCGCCGGTGCTCCGGAAGATGAGAGAGAAGACCCCCCAGGGCAAATGCCGCACCTGCGGCGTGTACGGCGAGTGCCTGGGCGGCTGCACGGCCCGGGCCTTCGCCGTCACGGGCTCGTTCGACGCCCCCGACCCCCACTGCTGGGCCGGGGACGGGCCGGAGTGAGGCCCCGCGGCCCGGCCCGGTGGAATTCCCCCCGAACCCCGTGGTAACCTCCCCGGCCGGCTCAAGTACCGCGGGGCACAAGCCGATGAGAAATGAGGCCCCCGGTCTAGGGGCCGGAAGGGGCATGGACGGCGGGAGGGGCGGGGCGCCTCTCCCGCATTTTTTTGCCCGCCAGATACCTCCGCTGAACGGTAGTTTTTGTCGCTTTCCTCCAAGGACGGAAGATCGCCATGCTGAGATCCGCTCGTCTCCCGGTTCTGGCCTGCCTGTGTGTTTCCCTCCTCGCCGCGGCCCCCGCCCGGGCCACCCACTACCCCCCGGGGGCGCTCTGCTACGACTGCCATGCGGTCTCGAAGGCCAAGATGGTGGTGGGCACCCACCTCATCAAGAAGAGCCAGAAGACCGTGGACCTGGGGATCACCACCTCGACCCCCACGATCAAGTGCCTGTTCTGCCACGAGGCCGGCGCGGTGAGCGTGCAAGGCCGCAGCGTGATGCTGGGGGTGTGGGACCACTTCAACGCGAACTCCCGCTCGAAGCACCGCGCCGACGAGCAGAGCACGTTCGTCCAGGATGACGCGAAGTTCGACTGCCTGGACTGCCACGTGAACATCACGGGGCTCACGGCCTCGGGCGGCAACGCCGACATCC
>CAZUYO010000293.1:0-3835 GCA_964624725.1 uncultured Thermodesulfobacteriota bacterium | reverse complement strand
GGCGGCAGTTCCCCCAGGAACCGGCTGGGGTCCCGGAGCCCCTCGTCCCGCCCGTACACCCGCCGGATGCGGGCGCGGCTCAGGAACAGCCGGTCCTTGGCCCGGGTCATGCCCACGTAGCACAGGCGCCGTTCCTCCTCCACGTCGCCGTCCTCCCAGATGCTGAGCTGGTGGGGCAGGGTGCCCTCCTCGAGCCCGGTCAGGAACACCACCCGGTACTCGAGCCCCTTGGCGGCGTGGAGGGTCATCAGGGTCACGGCCTCGGCGCGGTCGGGGCCCAGGTCCTGGTCGCTCACCAGCGCGGCCCGGTCGAGGAACGCCTTGGCCCCCCCGCCCTCGTCCCGTTCGAACGCCTCGGCCGCGTTCAAGAGCTCCTGCAGGTTCTCCCGGCGCTCCTGGGCCTCCCGCGGGTCCTCCTTGGCCAGGGCCTCCAGGTATCCCGAGTCCTCCAGGATCCGCAGGAGGAGCTCCCGGAGGGGCACCGCGGCCTGGATCTCCCGCCACCCGTCGAGAAGCCCCAGAAACGCCGCCAGGCTCCGGGCCTGGCGGGTCTTGAGCCGGCCCTCGGCCACGGCCCGGCGGGCCGCCTCGTACAGACCGATCCCCTCCTCCCGGGCCAGGGCCTCCACCACCTCCAGCGTGGCCCGGCCGATGCCCCGGGGCGGCACGTTCACCACCCGCCGAAACGCCAGGGGGTCGTCGGGGTTCACCACGAGGCGCAGGTACGCGAGGGCGTCCTTGACCTCCCTTCGGTCGTAGAACCGAAGGCCCCCGTACACCACGTAGGGGATCCCCCGGGTCAGGAGAGCTTCCTCGAGGGGCCGGGACAGGGCGTGCACCCGGTAGAGAACGGCGATCTCCCCCAGGGGCATCCCCTGGCGCCGGAGCTCGGCGATCGTGTCGGCCACCCAGGCGGCCTCGTCCTCCTCGGTGCGGGCCTCGTGGACCACCAGGGGCTCGCCCTCGCCCCGGTCGGTCCAGAGCCGCTTGGGGTGGCGGTGGCGGTTCCGGCTCACCACCGACCAGGCGGCGTCGAGGATCGCCTGGGTGCTCCGGTAGTTCTGCTCGAGCTTCACGACCCGGGCGCCCGGAAAGTCCTGCTCGAAGGCGAGGATGTTCCGGAGATCCGCGCCCCGCCAGCTGTAGATGGACTGGTCGTCGTCCCCCACCACGCACAGGTTCCCGTGGAGGGCCGCGAGGTGCCGGGCCAGGAGGTACTGGACCCGGTTCGTGTCCTGGAACTCGTCGATCAGGATGTGCCGGAACCGGCGCCGGTAGTGGTCGGCCAGATCGGGGTGCCCCTCGAACAGGAGAAGCGTCTCCAGGAGGAGGTCGCCGAAGTCCATGGCCCGGGCCTCCCGCAGCCGCTCCTGGTAGCGCTCGTAAAAGTCCCGGAGGGTCCGGTCGGTCTCCGGCGGGAGGCGCTCGGGCGGGATCCCGTCGTCCTTGAGCCGCTGGACCCGGTGCAGGAGCGCCCCGGGCGCGGTCCGGCGGCCGTCGAGCCCCAGCTCGTCCACCACGGCCTTGGCGAGCCGGCGCTGGTCGTCGGCGTCGTAGATGGTGAACTCCGGGCCGATCGGCAAGAGATGCCCGTGGGCCCTGAGAATCCGCAGGCACACCCCGTGGAACGTGCCGATCCAGATGCCGCCCGACCGGCTCCCCAGGAGCGCCTCGACCCGGCGGAGCATCTCGCGGGCGGCCTTGTTCGTGAAGGTCACGGCCAGGATCTCCCGGGGGCTCACGCCGGCCGCGCCGATCAGGTAGGCGATCCGGTAGGTGAGCACCCGGGTCTTGCCGCTCCCCGCGCCGGCCAGGATGAGGAGCGGCCCCTCGCCGTGGGACACCGCCTCCCACTGGGCCGGGTTGAGCTGGGACCGGATCGCCTCGGGGTCGAACGCCGGCGGGTGGGTCACGTCTCCGCCCCACGGAACGTGCGGTCGATCAGGGCCTTGTTGTAGGCGGCCAGGATGTCCCGGCGGGAGAGCATGCCCACCACCTTCCGGGGGTCGTCCCGGCGAACCACGGGCAGGTGCTCGATGTTCCGGTACCCGATCTTCGCCAGGGCATCCCGGAGACTCTCATCGGGGAAGATGGTGATGACCCGGGGGGTGGCGAGCTCCTTGGCCACGATGAGGTCCTCGAGGCCCTCCTCGTAGGCCACCTCCCTGAGGTCCTGGAGGCTCAGGATGCCCGTGAGCCGACTCTCGTCGTCCACCACGGGGAACGTCACGTGCCGGGACGAGGGGATCACCCGGAGGAGCTGCCGCAGCGGCGTGGCCTCGTGGATCGCCTCCACCTCGGGGTTCATCACCTCCTCGGCCCGGATCGATTCCAGGAGCCCCACCTCCCGGCCCTCCTCCAGGTGGATCCCCCGGCGGGCGAGCTCGAGGGTGTCGATGGACTCCCGCTGGAAGTACCGGCACACGGTGTACCCGATGACGCAGCAGAACATGATGGGAAGGATCACCGAGTACTCCCCGGTCATCTCGAAGATGAGGAAGATCGCGGTCATGGGGGCGTGGGTGGCTGCGGCCAGGAACCCGCCCATGCCCACCAGGGCGTAGGCGCCGGGCCCGGCGGCGAGCGAGGGGAACCAGGCCCGCACCAGGCTCCCGTAGGCCCCGCCCAGCATCGCGCCGATGAACAGGCTCGGGGCGAACACCCCGCCGGCGTTCCCGCTGCCCAGGGTCAGCCCCGTGGCGAGGATCTTGGCCCCGGCCAGGGCCAGCAGCAGCCAGCCCCCGATCTGCCCGGCCAGGGCGGCCTCGATGTGCTCGTACCCGTCGCCCAGGACCTGGGGGAGCACGATCCCGATCACCCCGGTGAGCACGGCGCCGGCGAGGGGCTTCAGGCGCTCCGGGGCCTTCCACCGGCCGAACCGGTCCGTCAGGTCGTAGAAGCTCCGGATGAACGCCACGGCGGCCAGGGCCACCAGCACCCCGAGCACGCAGTAGAACACCACCTCCCAGGGGCTGCGAAGCACGTAGTGGCGCGGCACCTCGAAGGCGGGGCGGTTCCCCTCGAAGGTCCGGGTCACCAGGGCCCCGAGCCCCGAACTGATCACGATGGGGGTGAAGCTCGTGGCGTCGAAGTTCCGAAGAAGCACGATCTCGTGGGCGAAGAACACCCCGGCGATCGGCGCGTTGAACGTACCCGAGATCCCCCCGGCCACCCCGCAGGCCACCAGGGTCCGGAGCCGCTCCTGCCCCACCCGGAGCACCTGACCCACCAGCGACCCCAGGGTCCCGCCGATCTGGGCGATGGGCCCCTCGGTTCCGGCCGATCCGCCGGTGCCGATGGTGATGGCCGAGGCCAGCGACTTGACCACGAGAGTCCGGGCCCGGAACACCGCGCCCTTCAAGTTCACGGTTTCCAGGAACCGGGGGAGCCCGTACCCCCGGACCTCGCCGGGGAAGAGCATGTCGAGGGGAACGAGGAGGGCCGCGCCCGCGGTCGGCAGGAGCGGCAGGAGCAGAAGGAACGGGAACCCGTAGTCGAGGCCCAGGGCGCTCCAGCCGGTGTCGAACACCACCCGGTGCACCAGGTGGATCAGCCGGCGGTAGGCGATGTTCCCCGCCCCGGCCAGAAGCCCCACGGCCACCGCCATGTACAGGGTGGCCGTGTGCTCCGACGGCCGGATCCGATCGATCCACCGGTTGAGCCGGTCCGACAGGGGTTTGAGCGGGCGCTGGGTGGTCACCGCGGTTCCTCCCGGCAGGGTGCGCAGGGCGCGCCATGATACGCCGGGGAACCGGGGGGCTCAAGCGCCGGGAGGGGGAGGGTCCGCTGTGCCAAGGGTCAGGGGTCAGAGGACAGAAGACAGAGGACAGAGGAC
>CAZUYO010000292.1:0-3856 GCA_964624725.1 uncultured Thermodesulfobacteriota bacterium | reverse complement strand
CCCTCACACCCCCCGGTCCCGGTGGGGCCAGAGGATGCGGTGGAGCTGGACCTGGAGGCGGGCGTCCAGCCGGTCGGCCAGGAGCCAGGCGGCCAGGTCCGCCGGATCGAGGGCGCCCCAGACCGGGGAGAAGCTCACCCGGATCCGGCCGAACACGTTGCGCCGGCCGAGTTCCTCCACGGCCCAGGCGTAGTCGGCCCGGTCCCGGCACACCACCTTCAGCTCGTCCCGGGGCCCGAGCCGTCCCAGGTTCTCCCACCGGTTCCGGTGGGCCATGCCCGAGCCGGGGGTCTTGACGTCCATGACGATGTGGACCCCCCGGGGCACGGGGTCGAGGGGGAGGCTCCCGTTCGTCTCCAGGAGCACCCGGCGGCCGGTCTCCAGGAGGGCCTCCAAGAGGGCCGGGGTCCCCGGCTGGGCCAGGGGCTCCCCGCCGGTCACCTCCACGGTGCCCTGGCCCTCCCGGGCCACGGCCCGGAGCACCTCGCCGAGGCCCCGGTCCTCACCCCCCTCCCAGGCGTAGGCCGTGTCGCAGTAGGTGCACCGGAGATTACAGCCCCCGAGCCGCACGAAGGTGCAGGGGTAGCCGGCCCAGTGGGACTCCCCCTGGATGCTCGAGAAGATCTCCACGACCCGCAGGCGCACGGTGGCCATCTGGCTTTGCTCCGCTCTCGGGGCCCGTCATCTCAGGGGGCCCTCCATCGCGTACGGATCCGGGGCTTGGGGGGCTGGTGGAGAGCCGGGCGCGGCCCCTCACATCGCCGCGCCCTCACCAAGCCTGCATCGCCTTGGCGGTTCAGGAACTTCCGCCACCGGCGCCCCGGCCTACCCGGCTGGCAACGGCATGCGAAGGCGCGGCGAAACGGGTGCCGCACTCGCGCCCGGCCGGAACCAGCCCCCCAGCCCCAGCCACACGCCGTCGGAAACGCCCGAACTTCCGAACCATGGCACGTGGAGGCTCCCCGGAGCCCCTTCGGGTCCCCGCTACGCAGGACAGTAACGCCCGAGGCAGGCCCCGGTGTGGGAGCGCCTTCCGTGCCAGGAATCAGTGGACAGACAACAGAGGGCAGGGGGTTCTCTGACCTCTGACTTCCGAATTCCGGCCCCCGATACGGCAGCCGCTGACGCCGGAATCCCGAAGGTTCTCAGCCGCCTGGCTGCCCAGCAGCCCCGCCGCCTGGCCGGAGCTTCTCGGGATCTGCCCCCGGTTCCCCGACAGGCCCCTCTGGGCCGAGGGGGCCGCGGGGTTCAAACGTAACCCGTTGTCAGATCTCCCCGAAGGCGGCCCGCACCAGGTCCTGGAGCCGGCCCGCCACCTCGAGGGCGTGGCGCAGCAGATAGCGCTCCTGGGGCGGCAGCCCCGCGGGGTTGAGATAGGTGTCGGGCGCCTCGCCCGCCTCCAGGGCCCTCGCCTGGGTCCGCAGCAAAAAAAACAGCAGCGTCCGGTACGCGGTCTGGGCGAACTCCGCCTCCTCGGCCGGCAGGGCGCCCCGGGCCGCCAGCGCCCCGAGCCGGCCGATGGTGGAGGTCTCGGCCACGCCGTGGCGCAGCGCCAGGATCCGGGCGCACTCGGCCACGAACAAAAGCCCCGAGCGCTTGAGGTCGATCTCGCCCCGGTGGGGGCCCCGGCGCTCCGTGGCGAACGACCGGAACCAGCCGAGGGGCACCCGGTGGCGCGCGGCCTCGGCGTAGAGGCTTCGCAAAAGCGGAAAGTTTCGCCGTACCCCGTCGAGCAGGAACCCCCTTAGGTCGTGGGCCAGGCCCACGTCCCCCCAGATCGGCACGAGATCGTAGGCCAGCGTGGAGTACCGCACGGCGTTGGAATCGGGCCGGGCGAACCAGCCCCGGGCCTGGTCCCGCCACTCCCGCAGGGGTTTTCGCCACACCGGGTTCCGGCTCATCACGTGGCCCCGGCAGCTCGGGAACCCGACCTCGGCCAGCCCGGCCGACACCCGGTCGCCGAGCTCCATGAAATAGGGCTCCACCCGGCCCCACGCCGCCGGCGGGTAGTCGGCCAGGATCATGCCGTGGTCCTGGTCGGTGGCGAGATGGGCCTCCGCCCGGCCGTGGCTCCCCATGACCACGAAGCAAAAGGGGACGGGCGGCTCGCCCCACCCCTCGGCCTCGAGCTCCCCCATCGCGATCTCGAGGGCCCGGCGGTGGATGTCGCGGAAGAGGTGGGTCAGGGCCCGCGCCACCTCGTCGCCGGGCAGCCCCTCGTCCACGAGCCCCAGGCAGACCCGGGCCGCCTCCCGGCGCACGCGGGCGAGCGCCCCGAAGGACCGGGCCGCCGCGATGCTCTCCACGAGCTCGATGGTCCCGTGGGTCAGGAGGGGAAGGAGGTCGCGCATCGACACGACCCCCACGGCCCGCCCCCCCTCCACCACCGGCAGGTGCCGAATCCGGCGATGGCCCATGATCCCCAGGGCCCGGTACACGTAGGCGTCCGGGGCCACGGTCTCGACCGGCGAAGACATGACGGCCTCGGCCCGGGTCGTGTCGGGATCGAGCCCCCGGGCGAGCACCTTCGTCACCAGGTCCTTCTCGGTCAGGATCCCCCGGAGGACCCCGGCCTCCTGGACCAGGGCCGATCCGGTGCCCCGTTCCGCCATGGCCCGGGCCGCGTCGCGCACCGGGTCCACCGGCGCCACCCGCGCCGGGGGGGCCCGCATCACCTCCACCACCCGTTTGCGGAACGCGGCGGCGTCGGGGCGGCCGGGCAGGGGCTTCCGCCCCGCCTCCTGCACGCGGCGGAAGAGGTCCTGGAGGCGGCGGGCCATGGCGGCGGCGAGGAGCGAGCCCACCTCGGGATGGGCGGCGGCGAGGTCCCGCAGCACGTCGGCCCGCACGGCCAGGGCCTCCCCTTCCCCGGCCACCCGGGCCGAGGCGGGGAAGGGGTCGGGGGTGAAGACCGAGAGCCAGCCCACCAGATCCCCGGGGCCCGACACGCTCACCACCTCCTCGTCGGCGCCCTGGCCCACCCGGATCTCCACCGTGGCCGATTCCAGGTAGTACACATCCTCCGGGGGGCCGCCTCCCTGGCGGAACAGGTACTGGCCGGGCCGGAGCCGCCTGCGTTCGATCGCGCGCGAGAGGGCCTCCCGGCTCTCCGGGGGCAGCCGACCGAGCGCGGGGGCGGCGGCGAGGAGGAGGTCGAGGTCCGTCAAGGCGTCTCCGGCGCGACGAGATCGAGGGTGCCGAGGATCCGGTTGGCCCACGGCGCGTCGGGGTCGATCCGCCGGGCCCGCCGGGCCCAGGTGCGGGCTCCCTCGGCGTCTCCTTCGGCCGCGGCCAGGGCGGCCGCGTCCTGGGCGATGCGAAGGCTGAGGTCCGGCGGAAGATCCGGCACGTTCCATGCGGCGGCCAGCAGTTTTCGGGCCTCGCCGGGCGGGGAACCGAGGGCCGTTCGCACCGCGGCCAGTTCCACCAGCACCGTGGCGTAGAGCGCGGTTTTCCGCCCCCCGTCGGCGGCCTCGAGGGCGGCCCGGGCGGCTTCCAGGCCCTGGCGCGCCTGCTCGGGCTCCCCGGCCCGATGGGCCTTCCGGGCCTCGCTCACCCGGGCGGCCACGGTGCGGGCCAGGTCCTCGGCCGCCCGGTGGGCGGCGGTTCGCAGGTGCCGCTCCACGGCCACGCCGGCCGCGGTGCCCAGGGCCACCACGAGCGCCCAGGCCCAGAGCCGGCGCAGGAGCCGCCTTCGCGAGTTCGATGGGGTGGCCGTGGATGCGATCGGTCGGTCCTCCGGTGGGTGGGGCCCGGTTCGCCGCGGGCCGGCGTCCGTCCCCGGTCGGTGCACCGCAGATGCTACGGACCCCACCGGGGGGAGTCAATCGAGGGGTCGCAGGGGCGGGCCCGGGGG